>NZ_JBZYCU010000004.1:0-93466 GCF_058933875.1 Streptococcus sp. STC1396
TTCTCAAGAATAGTATACCCGTTTTTCTTGTATTGCGCTATCCAGTTTGGAAGAGTCCCTCGGTTTGGCAAGGCGTAATCAAGTGAAACGGTCAGCTTTGACTGTTGTTTCAGAAGCACTTTATCAACCATTTCCTGCTTTAATTCTGGAGAATAATAGGTATTTTTTCCTTTCTTGACAATGTTCATCCCGTATCTGTCTATCAGTCGAATCATATATTGGATACCGGATTCTGCAACACTGAACTGGTCCGACAAAGACTTAATACTTTCACCATTTTGCCGTAACTCATAGATTTTGACTTTGTCTTCATAACTTCATAACTTAATTTCATAAAAATAACACCCCAAATGTTAGATTTTTTCTGTCTAACTTTTGGGGTGCGGTTCATTAAGCCGAGGGTTTTTGAATAGATTTATTTTGGATAAATATAGCTGACAGCTCCTTGACCAGCGGCGTAGGGATTAAACCAGCCACGGAAGTTGCCAATGTACTGTTTGCCTGCATAATTGGATTCTTTGATTTGGATGCGGGTGTTGGATTCGACATGGGTGACAACACCGACATGCCCATAGCCACCATCAGTCCAGCAGATAATTGCTCCGACTTGTGGGATACTTCCTGTCCGGAAACCAGCTGCGCGTGCGCTGGCTGCCCACTGGCCACCATTACCCCAGTAAGGACCGGCCCAAGGAGCTAGCACTTTTGCTCCCCAAGTGCACTGACCATGGGGGTAAGAGGAGGCTCCTGCATAATCAGGGGTGTAGAGGGTTGGCTCAGGAGTAGTTGGTTTATCAACCTGATAGCTGGTGCCTGTAAGTCCAGTCAACTGACCGTTGAGAGTACGGTAGACATGGGTATGGAAGAGACCACTTCCAGCATGCTGTTGCGTATTGATGGTAAATTTATACAAGCCATTGCCAACTTTGTTAGCAGTGTACCATTTGATGTCATCTTGGCCGTTGACTTCTGACCAGGTCGGCAGAGAAATCGTTCCTGGTCCGAAAGCATCTGCCACGGTCACTTCGTAATTGTAGGCAGAGATTTTATTGACAGAAACCTTGGTTTTGATATTTTCAGCAGAGAGAGTGACGGTGTCTGTCGCATAGCTATGTTCGCTGCCATCTTTATATTTGACGTAGATATGATTGATATAATTGCCAGATAAGGCTTGGTGGTTGCGAATATTAAATTGTGCAGTAAAGGTTCCATCTCCATTATTACTTGCCTCATACCATTTGATATTGCTTTGATTATGGGTGCTCCAGATGGGAACGCGGACGGACTGAATCGGCTTAGATGTTGCAGTCTCACTGGTTTTTACAGTATAGGTTCCCTGCTCATGATTGACATTTTCGACAGAAAAAAGCGGTTTTTGCTCTTCTGGAGAAGGGAGCTTTCCAGCATCTATTGTAGCGGTTGTTCCTGCTAATCCTGTAAATTCAGGCTTGACATAGCTTTCACCGTAGAGATGGATATGGTAGGTTCCTGTATCGTAATTGTGTTTCTTCAGTTCTACTCTTACTCTGTAACTGCCATCAGAATTTTTACTTGCCTCATACCATTGCAAATCATCCTGCCCCTTGTTTTCAGACCAAGTTGGCACAGTGACCTTGTACATGGTGTCAGGAAGATTTTTGATAAGGATTTCCATAATGCCCGACTCGGGGAAGCTTGTTTGAATGGTCGGATTGGGCTTTTCGAGATGGAAAGTAGTGCCCGATTGGTAAATCATTTTGCCATTTTTATTTTCATAAGTATCTACGAAATATTTTCCATATCCTTTATGCTTAGAAAGGTTAAATTCGGTACTATCTTGTCCAGCTTCATACCAATTAAGGTCATCACCACCATTTTCATCAGACCAAACTGCATGGACAATTTTTGAGTTCCCTTGGTCTTTATTTCGCGTAAAGTTGATACGGCCAATCTGTCCAGCTGTTGTGACACTTGTTTTGCTAGTGGGTTTATTGAGGGTAAAGGTCGTACCATTCAAGCCTATCATCTTCCCGTTGATATTAATGTAAGTGTGTACATGGAAGGTGCCGTATCCGGCGTGTTGCCGGAGATCAATGGCTGTGCTGGATGTCTGAGGCGTGGTGTACCATTTCAAATCATCCTGTCCATTTTCGTCGGACCAGACCGCGTGGTAAATAGTATAAGGAACTTGAGCCTTGGAGCGGGCATAATGAATCTGTGCTGTATCCCCAGTGACATTGACAGTCACATTGCTGGCACGATCAGTGGGGCCTAGGATTTTGCTTCCAGCTTCAGTCGATGCAACAGCCTGAGCTGTGGAATGACTGGCAAACAGACCAAGGGCTGCTCCAGATAATAAAAACAGTTTCTGATATTTCTTCATAGATCTCCTTTGAATAAGAAATTTGGATAATTCCATTTAGATTATTCGGGAAAAAATATGAAAATAGAGTAATTTTTTAAAATTTTGGGAATTGAACTGCTAATCTAATTTAGTTTTATGAAATCTTTGATATTTTGACTAAAGGTTATAAATTAGTCAAAAGTGCTAAAAAGGAGGCATATAGGCTAAAATGAATGCTTATATTCTTTAACTAAGAAGCTGTATTTCATTTTCTTGAATAAAAATTATATTTTCCCATAGATTATAAATTTTCAGTAAGATTAGATTATTTTCATTCTTTCCCGGTTATCATAGAATAAAACGAACGATTGTGTTATAATTTAGATAAATAATTCGTAAAAAAACAATGATTTTTACGTGATGTGTTAGCTTGGTGCGTTAGCACCTGTGATATTGGAGATTGAGGTATCTTAGCTATGAAGCTTTTAGTTGTTGGTTCGGGCGGTCGTGAGCACGCGATTGCCAAGAAGTTGTTGGAGTCTCAGGATGTGGAGCAGGTGTTTGTCGCACCTGGAAATGATGGTATGACCCTTGACGGGCTAGACTTGGTCGATATTGGAATTTCCGAACATTCCAAGTTGATTGAATTTGCAAAGGAGAATGATATTACTTGGTCCTTTATCGGTCCGGATGATGCGCTGGCAGCTGGAATTGTAGATGATTTTAACCAAGCTGGACTCAAGGCTTTCGGCCCATCTCGTTTGGCAGCAGAGCTGGAGTGGTCCAAGGATTTTGCCAAGGAAATTATGGTTAAATACGGCGTTCCGACAGCAGCCTATGGCACATTTTCCGACTTTGAAGAAGCCAAAGCCTACATCGAAAAGCAAGGGGCGCCTATCGTAGTCAAGGCAGACGGTTTGGCTCTTGGAAAAGGTGTCGTCGTTGCAGAGACGGTTGAGCAAGCGGTCGAAGCTGCTCACGACATGCTCTTGGATAATAAATTTGGCGACTCGGGTGCACGTGTGGTTATCGAAGAGTTCCTGGACGGCGAGGAGTTCTCTCTCTTTGCCTTTGTCAATGGTGACAAGTTCTACATCATGCCTACGGCTCAGGATCACAAGCGTACCTATGATGGCGACAAGGGGCCCAATACAGGTGGCATGGGAGCTTATGCGCCAGTGCCTCACCTGCCACAAAGCGTGGTGGACCAGTCAGTTGAGACGATTATCAAGCCGGTTCTCAAAGGCATGATAGCTGAGGGCCGACCTTATCTGGGCGTGCTCTACGCTGGGCTGATTCTGACAGCAGATGGTCCTAAGGTCATCGAGTTCAACGCGCGCTTTGGCGACCCAGAGACCCAGATTATCCTGCCGCGCCTGACGTCTGACTTTGCGCAAAATATCACAGATATTCTTGATGGTAAGGAGCCGAGCATTACTTGGACAGACAAGGGCGTAACTCTGGGCGTGGTTGTCGCATCGAATGGCTATCCGTTAGATTATGAAAAGGGCATTGAACTGCCAGCCAAAACCGACGGCGACATCATCACCTACTATGCAGGAGCTAAGTTTGCGGAAAATAGCAGAGCACTGCTATCCAACAGCGGGCGTGTCTATATGCTCGTCACCACAGCAGACACCGTAAAAGAAGCCCAAAACACCATCTACAAAGAACTCGCCCAACAAAAAACAGAAGGTCTCTTCTATCGAACCGATATTGGAAGCAAGGCCATAAAAGATTAACAGATACTATAGTTGTCATGGCGAGCGAAAGCGAACCACTATAGGATAATCGTCGCAGTAAAAGAAAAACTGTAAGAAAGGAGTATTCAGTTAGTCTCCCTAACTGAACACGGGACTAAATCCCTAGGAAAAAAGATAAAACTACCTAGACGTAACCGTCGTCGTTAGTTTTCCTATTTTTCTACAGGATTTTTCGCAAGCGAAACGTCCCTTTGTATCTTAATATGAAACCA
Organism: Streptococcus sp. STC1396; assembly: GCF_058933875.1. Lineage (NCBI taxonomy): Bacteria > Bacillati > Bacillota > Bacilli > Lactobacillales > Streptococcaceae > Streptococcus > Streptococcus sp. STC1396. The sequence continues at coordinate 4,299 of NZ_JBZYCU010000004.1, forward strand.
ATTATTTCCATCATCATGGGCTCCAAATCCGACTGGGCCACCATGCAAAAAACTGCTGAAGTCCTAGACCGCTTTGGTGTAGCCTACGAAAAGAAAGTCGTCTCTGCCCACCGCACGCCAGACCTCATGTTTCAGCATGCAGAAGGAGCCCGCAGTCGCGGTATCAAGGTCATCATCGCAGGTGCTGGTGGTGCCGCCCATTTGCCAGGAATGGTAGCGGCTAAAACCACCCTGCCTGTCATCGGTGTACCTGTCAAGTCTCGCGCTCTCAGTGGCCTGGATTCGCTTTATTCGATCGTGCAGATGCCGGGCGGTGTACCTGTGGCAACTATGGCTATTGGGGAAGCAGGAGCAACAAATGCGGCTCTCTTTGCCCTCCGCCTTCTTTCAGTAGAGGATCAGGCTATCGCGACAGCATTGGCAGATTTTGCTGAAGAACAAGGAAAAATCGCTGAGGAGTCTAGCAATGAGCTCATCTAAAACAATCGGAATTATCGGTGGTGGTCAGTTGGGGCAGATGATGGCCATTTCTGCTATCTACATGGGGCTCAAGGTCATCGCGCTGGATCCTGCGGCGGACTGTCCAGCCTCTCGTGTGGCAGAGATTATCGAAGCGCCTTATAATGATGTGGACGCCCTTCGTCAGCTGGCTGAGCGTTGCGACGTCCTGACCTATGAGTTCGAAAATGTCGATGCTGACGGACTCGATGCTGTTATCAAGGATGGTCAGCTCCCTCAAGGAACAGACCTGCTCCGCATTTCTCAAAATCGCATTTTTGAAAAGAACTTCCTCTCAAACAAGGCCCAAGTCACCGTGGCACCCTACAAGGTCGTGACTTCTAGCCAAGACTTGGCTGATATCGACCTGTCGAAAAACTATGTTCTTAAAACGGCGACTGGTGGCTACGACGGACATGGGCAAAAAGTCATTCGCTCAGAAGCAGATTTGGAAGAAGCCTATGCGCTAGCTAACTCAGCAGACTGCGTTTTGGAAGAATTTGTCAATTTTGACCTTGAAATTTCGGTTATCGTGTCAGGAAATGGCAAGGACGTGACGGTTTTCCCAGTTCAGGAAAATATCCACCGCAATAATATCCTGTCTAAGACCATTGTGCCAGCCCGCATTTCAGAAAGTCTAGCTGAAAAAGCTAAAACCATGGCAGTACGAATCGCTGAACAGCTCAATTTGTCTGGAACCCTCTGCGTGGAAATGTTTGCGACGGCTGACGACATCATCGTCAATGAAATTGCCCCACGGCCACACAACTCTGGGCACTACTCTATCGAAGCCTGCGACTTCTCGCAGTTTGACACGCATATTCTAGGCGTTCTGGGAGCACCATTGCCAGCTATCAAACTACATGCGCCTGCCGTCATGCTCAACGTTCTCGGCCAGCATGTCGAAGCCGCTGAAAAATATGTAACAGAAAATCCAAGCGCCCACCTCCACCTGTATGGTAAAATAGAAGCAAAGCACAACCGCAAGATGGGGCATGTGACTTTATTTAGTAGTGAACCAGACGAGGTTGAAGAGTTTGGGAAAGGGATAAGAGAGATGTATACGAACTGTAAGTCGTAACTAAATTAATTAAATAAGTAGTTTTTTTAAAAAGGAAATTTATATGAATTTTAAAGTTGTATCATCATACTCGGACATTCAAGAGGACGGTTACTATTTGATTCATAGTAATTGGGATGATTGGTTTAAATATGAAACCACATATCTATTTTACATAAAAAAAAATGATGAGATTACAAATGTGGGCTCCATTAAAATCGGTCAATTTTCTATGAAAAAAGGGCAACGAATCCCTAATATACCTGAAGAATTTGATAATTTAACAGATGATTTTTTTTCTGTAGCAACTGATGAAAGTTTCTATTATGAAATTAATAGGCTTGAGAATGAGAAAAGGGAATATATATTAACTGCTCTGAAAGATGTTGCTTTTGATAGTGAGTTATATTCTAAAGCTTGTGAAACTGATGTTTTTAATGTATCTTTGACAAGAGATGTTTTGCCTGAAGTGATTAATAACAAATACAGACGGTTAGCTCAAGGAAATACTAAGTTATCTAGTTATGATTTTTCTTTTAAAATGACTGACTCTTGCGTTTTGGACTTTAGAGTGAATCCTGATAAATTTCCAGCGTCAAATATTCACGCCATTATTGGTAGAAATGGTGTAGGTAAGTCATACTTATTAACTGAAATGATTGAAAGTGTTATACAGGATGATGGCCGATTCCAATTTAACACTGAATATAATGATAATTTTTTCTCGAATATTATTTCTGTTAATTTTAGTAGTTTTGAGAATAAAAAAATATTTAAAGAGAATTCTGATACTAGTAAGGGATACTTGTACTACCACCTGTCAAATAGGACAACTGCGAAAGAACCTCAAAATTATAAATTATATAGAGAAGAAGATGGTGAAACCGTAGAATTCATACCCGAGGGATGGGATGCTGTATTTATTGAGAGTGTAAGTTCAGCATTGCGCAAGAAACCTAAATTATGGCGTGATTGCATAAAAATTTTATATAGTGATCCAATATTTAGCAAAACAGGAATTGACAGACTGGTTGATAAGTTTCAGGAATCAGAGGATATTCGTAAATTTTATAAAGAGACATATAAAATTTTTAGGGGTCTAAGTTCAGGTCATAAAATTGTGATTTTAACTATAACCAAGTTGGTTGAAATGGTTTCAGAAAAAACACTTGTTATTTTAGATGAGCCAGAATTGCATTTACATCCCCCTTTGTTGAGTAGTTTTATAAGAAGTTTGTCACAATTACTCATAAAAGCGAATGGAGTAGCAATACTTGCAACACATTCTCCAATTATTTTACAAGAAGTACAAAAGGAATGTGTTTATAAACTATCTAGAGAAATGAGCACAGATTTTATGCGAGCGGTAAGACCAAGTACTGAGACGTTTGCAGAAGATATAGGTAGTCTAACATTTGATATATTTGAATTGGAAACTATAGAATCAGGTTTTTATACTTTAATTGATCAAATAGTAAGAGAAAATCTTTCGTTTGAAGAGTCAGTACAACGATTTGATGGAAAGATGGGGACTTTAGGGTATAGGTTACTGTTGTCTGAAATCTTAAAAAGGGATAAAGGAGAACGTACAGATGCTTAAACTTATTCCTCCCTATTTTAGTGCAGAAGATATACTAGATGAATTGCTTTCTGATATGACAAAAACCAAAGAAGTTAAAGATGAATATGGGAATTCAAGCAAAAAAAAATATATTGATTTGTTTAGTGAAGAAATAAAAAAAAGGATATTTGTATTTGAGAAATTATATATAGATTTGGCTAAAGTAGGTAAATTACATGAATTAAATCCAGAGGATTGCATGGTGTCAAATGAAATTGGTAAAGAAGAAATGGAATTTCTCTATGAACAAAAACTGGTCACGAAATATAGAGATTCGTATTATAATAGATTGAGGACAAATGAAAATCAAAATTTTAGTCAATGTGTATATTGTGAAAGAGATTTAGTGACTGATTTAGACCATTTGCTACCGCAATCGAAATTTCCTATATTTGCTGTTACCCCTGCTAATCTAATTCCTTCTTGTCATACTTGTAATAAGAATAAGTCAGCAAGTTTAGTAGATATTGTAAATCCATATTATGAAGATACGACTAAAGAAAATTGGCTAAAATGTACTATTATACTAGAAAATAATATACTATTTCCAAAATACAGTTTAGACTTTTCTAGCACATCTTATTCAAAAAGCTTACAAAATAAAATTTCTAATATATATACAATGGGCGGAACTAGCATTTTGAAGAGAATTAATACATGGGGTGTCAATAAGTTTACGAATAAGTTAGATCTTTGGAAAAAAATAATAGATATAGCAGGAAAGGAACAACTAGTTACACTTTTGAATAGCGAGATAGCCTCTGATAAGACACATAGTCAGAATTTTTATGAGATATCTTTATATCAGGGAGTAATAGATTATTTAAATATAGATGGTCAACAGTTAATATAAACTTCTACAATTTAATCTATCAAGACATTGTTGACTATTTTTATGTATTTAGGACAAAGTTAAATATAAGGAGAGAAAAATGATCAACCGTTACTCTCGCCCCGAAATGGCGAACATTTGGACTGAGGAAAATAAGTACAAGGCTTGGCTGGAGGTAGAGATTCTAGCTGATGAGGCCTGGGCTGAGTTGGGTGAGATTCCCAAGGAAGATGTGGCCTTGATTCGTGAGAAGGCTGGCTTTGACATCGACCGCATTTTGGAGATTGAGCAGGAGACGCGCCACGATGTGGTGGCCTTTACGCGAGCGGTTTCTGAGACGCTGGGTGAAGAGCGCAAGTGGGTGCACTATGGCCTGACCTCGACCGATGTGGTGGATACGGCTTACGGCTACCTCTACAAGCAGGCCAATGACATCATCCGTGAGGATCTGCGTCGCTTCACTGACATCATTGCAGAGCGGGCGCGGGAGCACAAGTTCACCATCATGATGGGACGGACCCACGGTGTGCATGCGGAGCCGACGACTTTCGGTCTCAAGCTTGCGACTTGGTACAGCGAAATGAAGCGCAATATTGAGCGTTTTGAGCTTGCAGCTGCGGGTGTGGAAGCTGGGAAAATCTCTGGTGCGGTTGGGAACTTCGCCAACATTCCGCCATTTGTGGAAAGCTATGTCTGTGAGAAATTAGGCATCCGTCCGCAGGAGATCTCGACTCAAGTCTTGCCACGTGACCTCCATGCTGAATACTTCTCAGCTTTAGCCTTGATTGCGACATCTATTGAGCGCATGGCAACTGAGATCCGCGGTCTGCAAAAGTCTGAGCAGCGTGAGGTGGAAGAATTCTTTGCTAAGGGGCAAAAGGGTTCATCAGCTATGCCTCACAAACGCAATCCTATCGGCTCTGAAAATATGACTGGTCTGGCGCGTGTCATTCGTGGTCACATGGTGACGGCCTTTGAGAATGTCTCTCTCTGGCATGAGCGCGACATTTCCCACTCATCAGCTGAGCGGATTATCGCTCCGGACACGACCATTCTCATTGACTATATGCTCAACCGCTTTGGTAATATCGTCAAGAACTTGACCGTCTTCCCAGAAAACATGAAGCGCAACATGAACTCAACCTTTGGTCTTATCTTTAGCCAGCGGGCTATGTTGACCTTGATTGAAAAAGGCATGACGCGGGAGCAGGCTTATGACTTGGTGCAGCCAAAGACTGCTCAGTCTTGGGACAATCAAGTAGACTTCAAGCCTCTGCTCGAAGCGGATCCAGAAGTCACTTCCCGTCTGACTCAGGAAGAGATTGATGAAATCTTCAACCCAGTTTACTACACCAAGCGCGTAGATGAAATCTTCAAGCGCGTGGGGCTGGATTAAACATAAAAAAGAGCCTGGGCAAAAAGTCCAGGCTTTTGAAAATAAATTAGAAAAAATAGATGGCGCAGTGGTTGATTGGCATCTTCCTTCGCTTTTTAAGCTCCAAAGATGACTTAATCAACTGTGCGGGCGTGGGAGGACGAACTTTTTTAACTTGTTTGAAGTTCTTTCCCGCTCCCGTTTTCTTTGTCTTAAATCTGACTGGCCATTTGCCCGATTTTTTGCAGCATTTCTTGGCGTTGTTGCTCTGTTTTGCGTTCTACACTGTTGAGCTCGGTCAGCTTGACAGGGGTAATTCCACATGGTTTCAGAACTTGATTTTTCAGTACCTTGCCATAGTCTTGAACGAAAGGCAAGGCAAAAGCAGGTGTGTTGTGGCTGGTGATAATCCAGCCGGATTTCCCTTGCAAGTGGCCTTGGAGACCGACTTTCTTATAAGAATAGGCAAAGTCAGCCGCAAAGACGCGATCGATAAAGCCTTTAAGAATGGCCGGCATACCGCTCCACCAGATAGGGAAAATGAAAATCAGATGGTCTGCCCAAGTAATCAAATCGCGGTATTTTGCCATTTCAGGGTCTTTGTGCAGGTCACGGCGTCTATGTTCTTGGTCAAAGCGTAAAATAGGATCAAAATTTTCAGCATACAAGTCTAAGGTTTTCACCTCATGCTTCTTAGAAAGGTTGCTTTGAACTTCTTTGAGAATAGCAGCATTGAAGCCAGTTGGGCTGGGGTGGGTGTAAATAATCAAGGTTTTCATGATCGTTCTCCTTTGATATAAATGTCAAGCATGTGGTCGATCGTGCTTTGGATGGCTTGAGGATCAAGGTCTTGTCCGATAGGACTGTTGGCTAGAACGGCTAGGCCTGTGATAAAGCTCCAAAAGTGAAAAAGGCTTTCCACTTCGCTATTGCTAAATTTTTCCTCCTTGCGAAGCTTTAAAACAAGCTCCTTAAATTTATCAAATCCAGGCAGGTCAGACTCCAAGAGAATGGTGTCCTGTGTCACCTTCATATATTTAAAAGGGAATTTGATAAAGAGAGCTTCGAAAAAATGAGGGTAGGTCTTGGCAAAAATAATGAAATTAAGACCAAGCTGGGTCAGCTGTTCACGCGCAGAAGCTGTCGCATCAATGTTTTCATTGATTTCCTGATTGAGAAAGAGCGAAAGCTGGGTCAAAACTACCTTAAGGTAGCCTTCCTTGCTCTCAAAATGGCGGTAGGGGCTGCCGTGAGTCACACCGCAGGCCTTGGCAACAGTTCTGAGAGAGAGCTGTTCAATTCCATGTTTTCCGATTTCGTCAATCCCTGTTTGAATGAGCTGTTCTTTCAGTTGGGCAGTATTGCGTTTCATGTATCTCCTCCAAAAGTATACACTGTCTACTTATCTATCTTTAGTATACACTGTCTACTTTTTCTTGTCAACTAATTTGATGTTTTCTTCTAGTCTAAGATGTGGCAGAATTTGCTTTCGGTAAGATAAAATGTTAAAATAATATCAAAATGATAGCGCTTTCTTTTTAGGGCGAATTGCTCATTTTAGAGAAGCGCCGAGAAATGGAGGACACCTATGAAGAAAATTATCAACGACCCAACAGCGGTTGTGGACGAGATGTTGGACGGCTTGGCCTATATTCACAGCGATTTGGTTTATCGGGTGGAGGGCTTTGATATCATTGCCCGCAAGAGTGAGAAGTCGGGCAAGGTTGGCTTGATTTCTGGCGGTGGCAGTGGTCATGAACCTTCCCATGCGGGCTTTGTCGGAGAGGGCATGCTGTCGGCTGCTATCTGTGGAGCGGTCTTTACTTCACCAACACCAGACCAAGTCTTGCAGGCTATTAAGGAAGCAGATGAGGGAGCTGGGGTCTTCATGGTAATCAAGAATTACTCCGGTGACATCATGAACTTTGAAATGGCTCAGGAAATGGCTGAGATGGAAGGGATTGAGGTGGCTAGCGTCGTCGTGGATGACGATATCGCAGTGGAAGACAGCCTCTATACGCAAGGTCGTCGCGGAGTGGCTGGTACAATCCTTGTCCATAAGATTCTAGGGGATGCAGCGCGCGCTGGCAAATCTCTGTCTGAAATCAAGGCTCTGGCTGATGAGCTGGTCAAAAATATTCACACGGTTGGCCTGGCTCTGAGCGGGGCAACCGTGCCGGAAGTCGGTAAACCTGGTTTTGTGCTGGCCGATGACGAGATAGAGTTTGGTATCGGCATTCATGGGGAGCCCGGCTATCGCAAAGAAAAAATGCAGCCGTCTAAGGACTTAGCCAAGGAACTAGTCGAAAAACTCAGTCAGTCCCTTGAACTCAAATCTGGTAAGAAGATTGGGCTCCTCATCAATGGTATGGGGGCAACACCGCTTATGGAGCAATATGTCTTTGCGGCAGATGTAGCAAATCTTCTGACAGAAGCTGGAGTCGAAGTTGTCTATAAAAAGCTGGGGAATTACATGACCTCCATTGATATGGCGGGGATTTCTCTGACCTTTATCGAGCTGGACCAGCCAGACTGGCTGACAGCTCTAAACAGTCCTGTCACGACAGCAGCTTGGTAAGGAGGTGCTTATGGACGCAGTAAGAGCAAAAAAATGGATGCAGTTGTTCAACGAGAAGATCCAGGATCAGAAAGCCTATCTATCTGATCTCGATACTCCCATCGGTGATGGCGATCATGGCGCCAATATGGCTAGGGGAATGGCAGCAGCAGTAGAGAGTTTAGCTGCTAAAGACTTTGCCAGTGCAGCTGAGGTTTTTCAGGCTGTTTCCATGCAGCTGATTAGCAAGGTGGGCGGTGCTTCCGGACCTCTCTATGGCTCAGCTTTCATGGGCATGGGCAAAGCTGAAAAAGACGGCAAAGACTTGTCAGAAGTTATCCAAGCTGGGCTGGATATGATTCAGAAGCGGGGCAAGGCTGTGCCTGGTGAGAAAACCATGGTGGATGTCTGGTCAGGGATTCCTGTTTCTCTGCAGTCTGGAGACTTGACGCATGAAAAGATTGGTTCCCTAGTGGAAGCGACCAAAGATCTGAAAGCGACCAAGGGGCGGGCTTCCTATGTTGGTGAGCGCTCTATCGGTCATATCGATCCTGGTTCAGCTTCATCTGGTCTCCTCTTTGAGGCTCTTCTAGAAACGGAGGCAGGCTGATGGCAGATACTGGCATTCTTATCGTTTCTCATTCCAAAAACCTGGCCCAAGGCTTGTTTGACCTCATTTCGCAGGTGGCGGCAGATGTAGCCATCAGCTATGTGGGTGGGCTAGAAGACGGCAGCATTGGTACCAGCTTTGAAGGGATTCAGGCGGCTTTAGATGCCAATGACAAGGACACTATTTTGGCCTTTTTCGATCTGGGCTCAGCACGGATGAATCTTGAAATGGTCGCAGACTTTTCTGACAAGGAAATCATTATCAATAATGTTCCCTTGGTAGAGGGAGCCTATACGGCTGCTGCTCTTCTCCAGGCCGGGGCAGATTTGGAAGCAGTTCTAGAGCAAGTTGGGGAGTTGGAAATCAAGAAGTAGTACAGTAGCCTTTGAAGCTGAATTGTCGCTCAATCGGCAGAAATAGAAAATGGAATTATAAAAAAGACTTAAAATCAACGTTTTTTAAACGTAATTTTGAGTCTTTTTGTTTTATTTCTCTTTCACATAGAGTCTGTCGGTCTACATTTTGTTCTAAAAAAGATGCAATCAAACTTGTATACGCTGACAAAGGACATAGTTAAGAATTATTAGCCTGATTGGTTGATGTTTTTGTATAAAAAACTCTAATATTGTTCTAACAATCATGAGTAAAGTTTGGATTTTGTTTGATTATCAAATAAAAAACAAGAAAAAATGCTATTTACGGTTAAAATTGTTTTGTTTCAGCTACAAAATGTAAGAAAAAGATAATTTTATGAGTTAAATATCTTGCAAATTGGTCTAGATAGGTTTATAATGGGGTTGAGCTGGTAACAGGGAAGCAAAAAACGACAGCCATAAATCAGCCATCGTTTTATTTTCAGTGATCGCGATTGCTAGAAATGAACTTAATCTTGAAGAAATCCCCGCGCTTGTAAGTTTCGCTATATTCGAGAATTTGGCCGGTATTTTCCAGTTTGGTCGTTTTGGTTTGATGAACAGTTGGGAAATTCGGGTCTATATCCAGCACTTTAGCAACATCTTTTGGTGTTGGGAAGGTAATTTCGTTGATTTCTTCAAAATATTCATCATTCATGTGGATATGATAGTCTGTTTTGAAGCGATTGTAGATTGAGCTGTAGTAGTCCAGATCTGGATAATTTGGGTTGATATACTGCTCAGGGATATAGGTTTGGTGGTAGATATAAGTTTTCCCTTCCGTGTTTCGGATACGGTCAATCTTATAGTAAAACTGCGTTGGAGCTAGTTCCAACTTCTCTAGAATCTTTAAGTTGTTCCCACGTTTGATGGACAGAACCGTTACCTTATCCTTTTGGATAGGGAAGGTTTCGACGTCAGAGAATTCCACGAGTTTGTGTTTTCTTGCACGTGAAACAAAAGTTCCTTTTCCTTGCTGACGAATGATATAGCCATCATTGGCGAGCTCGTTCAAAGCACGGACAACAGTGATAGAGCTGACATTGAACAGTTGGATCAATTCGGCTTCGGTGTAGAATTTATCACCGTTTTCGAACTTGCCAGAAATAATCTGCTGTTTCAATTCATCCTTGATTTGTTGATATTTAGGAATAGCCATGGCAATTACCTCTCTTTTTATTTATTCCTCTTTATTATCATTTTAACATATTTTTCAAAAAAATGTTGACATTTATGAAAAAATTTATTATATTAATAATACAATAAATGAAAGCAGTTACAAACAAGAGAGGAAAGGCGATGGCGAGATTTGAAATAGGTTCTTCTTTCTACTTGGATGGTCAAGAGTTTAAGATTTTGTCGGGAGCGATTCACTACTTTCGGATTCAGCCGGAAGACTGGTATCACTCACTCTACAATCTGAAAGCTCTAGGCTTCAATACAGTTGAGACCTATGTTCCTTGGAATATGCACGAGCCTCAAAAAGGAGAGTTTGATTTTCAGGGGATTTTAGATATTGAGAAGTTTCTTCAGACGGCTCAGGATTTAGGTTTATATGCCATCGTTCGCCCTTCGCCCTTTATCTGTGCGGAATGGGAATTTGGCGGAATGCCAGCCTGGCTCTTGAATGAGGATATGAGAATCCGCTCTTCTGATGCTAGCTATCTCCAAGCTGTTGCGGATTACTATGATGAGTTGCTTCCGCGGTTGGTTCCAAGGCTCTTGGACAAAGGCGGCAACATCCTCATGATGCAAGTGGAAAATGAATATGGCTCTTACGGTGAAGATAAAGACTATCTGAGAGCGATTCGACAATTGATGCTGGATCGAGGCGTTGATTGTCCGCTCTTCACATCAGATGGTCCTTGGAGGGCGACTCTGAAAGCCGGTACTCTGATCGATGAGGATTTATTTGTCACAGGTAATTTTGGCTCTAAGGCAGCTTACAATTTCTCTCAAATGCAAGAATTCTTTGATGAGCATGGCAAAAAATGGCCACTCATGTGCATGGAATTTTGGGATGGATGGTTCAATCGTTGGAAAGAACCGGTCATTAAAAGAGAGCCAGAAGAGCTAGCTGAAGCAGTCCATGAGGTTTTGAAGCAAGGCTCTATTAATCTCTATATGTTTCACGGAGGCACAAACTTTGGCTTCATGAATGGATGCTCAGCGAGAGGTGTGACGGATTTGCCACAGGTGACCTCGTATGACTATGACGCTCTGCTCAATGAACAGGGGAATCCGACGCCGAAATATTTTGCAGTGCAAAAAATGATGGAGACCTACTATCCTGAATACCCACAAATGAAACCGCTCACAAAAGAATCCTTTGAACTGAGAGACATCGCTCTCAGTGAGAAAGTAAGCTTGTTTGAAACACTTCCTGATTTGGCTCAGCCGGTTGAGAGTCTCTATCCTATCAAAATGGAGGATTTGGGTCAAAGCTATGGCTACTTGCTTTACCATACAGAGGCGAGCTGGGATGCTGATGAGGAAAAGATTCGGGTGATTGACGGACGAGATCGGATGCAGCTGTTTGTAGATGGGGAGCTTGTCACAACGCAGTATCAAGCCGAGATTGGTCAAGATATCTTTGTCACTGGTAAAAAGAAAGCGACCCACCAGATTGACATACTGATTGAAAATATGGGTCGGGTCAATTACGGGCACAAGTTCTTAGCGGATACACAGCGAAAAGGAATTCGCACTGGTGTCTGCAAGGATTTGCATTTCTTGCTTGATTGGCAACAGTATCCACTTCCTTTAGAAAACACAGAAAACATCGATTTTTCAAAAGGATGGCAGCCCAAGCAGCCAGCTTTCTACGCTTTTGACTTTGAAATAAAAGCGCTTAAAGACACATATTTAGATTTGTCCGGTTTTGGAAAGGGCGTTGCCTTTGTAAATGGCGTCAATATCGGCCGTTTCTGGAATGTCGGACCAACCTTATCGCTTTATATTCCGCATAGCCTTCTGAAAGAAGGAAGTAACCGCATTATCATTTTTGAAACGGAAGGGGAATATAAAGAATTCATTCAATTAGTTAAACAACCTACATTTAAAACAATAAAGGGGGAAAATTTATGACAATAGTAGGTGCACGTATCGATGGACGTTTGATCCACGGACAGGTAGCCAACCTTTGGACTACTAAACTCAACATTTCACGCATTATGGTGATTGATGATGAGGTAGCTGAAAATGCTATCGAAAAGAGCGGACTCAAGCTGGCAACACCGCCAGGAGTGAAGCTCAGCATTTTGCCAGTCGCTAAAGCAGCAGAAAACATTCTGGCTGGTAAATATGACTCGCAGCGACTTTTGATTGTAGCGCGTAAACCAGACCGTTTCCTACGTTTGGTAGAGGCAGGGGTTCTGCTTGAAACGCTCAATGTCGGAAATATGTCTCAGTCAGATGAAACTCGCTCAATCACTCGCTCAATCAACGTGGTTGATGCGGATGTGGAAGCTTTCCACAAGCTGCATGAAAAGGGAGTCAAACTGACAGCTCAGATGGTTCCAAATGATCCGGTTGCGGATTTTATGAATTTGTTAAAATAAGGAAAAATTTTTAGGAGGTCATTGTCATGATACAATGGTGGCAAATCTTATTACTCACTTTGTACTCAGCTTATCAAATCTGTGATGAGTTGACGATCGTTTCTTCAGCAGGTTCACCTGTATTTGCTGGATTTATCACAGGTCTCATTATGGGAGATATGGGTACAGGTCTTTTCATCGGTGCTTCCCTTCAATTGGTAGTACTTGGTGTTGGTACATTCGGTGGTGCATCTCGTATTGACGCCACTTCTGGTGCGGTTCTTGCGACTGCCTTCTCAGTAGCTCAAGGGATCAAACCTGAAATCGCGATTTCAACAATCGCTGTTCCGGTAGCTGCTCTCTTGACTTACTTCGATATTCTTGGTCGTATGACTACAACTTACTTCGCTCACCGTGTAGATGCTGCGATTGAACGCTTTGACTACAAAGGTATCGAACGTAACTATCTCCTTGGCGCTCTTCCTTGGATGGCATCTCGTGCCCTCCCAGTCTTCTTCGCACTTGCTTTTGGTGGAGCTTTTGTAGAAGCTGTTGTTACAGGTATCTCTAATGTACAATGGTTGGCAAACGGTCTAAAACTTGCAGGTCAAATGCTTCCAGGTCTCGGATTCGCAATCTTGCTCCACTACCTTCCAGTTAAACGCAACCTTCACTACTTGGCACTTGGATTTGGTTTGACGGCTATGTTGACAGTGCTTTATAGCAATGTTCAAAGCCTTGGTGCTGCAGTGTCTAGCATTGTTGGTTCTGAAGTGTTCTCTAAACTTCCAGAAGAACAAATGATTACTTTTGTTAACAACTTCAAGGGTGTGTCTATGATCGGTATCGCTATCATCGGTATCTTCCTTGCAGTACAACACTTCAAAAACAGCCAACGTACAGTCGTAGCTGCTCCAGTAACTGAATCAGAAAGCGGGGAAATTGAAGATGACGAATTCTAATTACAAATTAACAAAAGAAGATTTTAAACAAATTAACAAACGTAGCTTGTTTACTTTCCAATTAGGTTGGAACTATGAACGGATGCAGGCTTCTGGTTACCTTTACATGATTTTGCCACAATTGCGCAAAATGTATGGAGACGGTACACCTGAACTGAAAGAAATGATGAAATTGCATACGCAATTCTTCAATACTTCACCATTCTTCCACACCATTATCACTGGTTTTGACCTTGCTTTGGAAGAAAAAGACGGTGTCAAATCAAAAGATGCGGTCAATGGTATCAAGACAGGTCTCATGGGACCATTCGCTCCTCTTGGAGACTCAATCTTTGGATCATTGGTACCAGCTATTATGGGTTCAATTGCGGCAACTTTGGCTGTTGCAGGCAACCCAGCCGGTATCTTCATGTGGATTGCTGTAGCTGTTGCTTATGACATTTTCCGTTGGAAACAATTGGAATTTGCCTACAAAGAAGGGGTTAACCTCATCAACAACATGCAAAGTACTTTGACAGCCTTGATTGATGCTGCATCTGTACTTGGTGTCTTCATGGTTGGTGCCTTGATTGCCAGCATGATTGGTGTTGAAGTTTCTTGGGCTCCACACATCGGGGATAAAGCAATTGAAATTCAAGATATGCTCAACCTCATCTTCCCACGTTTGGTACCAGCAATCATCACAGGTGCAATCTACTGGTTGCTTGGACGTAAGGGTATGAACTCTACAAAAGCTATCTTGCTCATCATTGTTGCTGCAGTTGCATTCTCAGCATTCGGTCACTTCTTCTTTGGGATGGCATAATGGTGTAAATTATGAGCAAACAATTAGTTTTGATTAGTCATGGTCGCTTTTGTGAAGAACTGAAAACTACAACTGAGATGATTATGGGACCTCAAGCGGATATTCATGCCGTTGCCTTGTTACCAGAGGAGGGTCCGGATGATTTCACAGCTAAGTTCTTAGACACAGTCAAGGATTTTGAAGATTACCTTGTGTTTGCAGATCTTTTGGGAGGAACACCGTGTAATGTAGTCAGCCGCCTTATTTTAGAAGGTAAGGACATTGACTTATATGCAGGCATGAATCTGCCGATGGTGATTGAGTTTCTCAATGCTTCTTTGACAGGAGCTGATATTGACTATCCGAAAAAAGCAGTTGAACATATCGTTAAGGTTAATGATATTTTAGCAGGCTTGTCAGATGATGAAGATGAGTAGGACTGTTTTGTAACGGAAAAAGAAATGAAGGGGGGTGGGGAATTTTCCCATTCCCTCTTTCAAATAGAAGTAACTAATATATTTATGTTTATTTTTGAAAGGAGTACCATGCTAGATTATTCAAAAGAGAAACTGGTTGAATTGGGTGCTGAAATCACGACGCGTGAAATCTATCAACAGCCGGATGTCTGGCAGACAGCTTTTAATCATTACAAGGCTCAAGCTGACCAAGTTGCTGCTTTTCTGAAAGGTATCGAAGAAAAGTATGCTTATATCAAGGTTATTTTTACAGGTGCGGGAACTTCGGCTTATGTGGGCGATACGCTGCTGCCATATTTCAGAAAACTTTATGATGAGCGCAAATGGAATTTTAATTCAGTTGCGACAACTGATATTGTGGCTAGTCCTGAGATTCATCTGCACAAGGAGATTCCAACAGTTCTCGTGTCTTTTGCTCGTAGTGGCAATTCGCCAGAAAGTGTTGCGACAGTGGACTTGGCCAAGCAGTTGGTTGACGAGCTTTATCAAGTGACGATTACCTGTGCTGCAGAGGGAAAACTAGCTCAGCAGGCGCATGGCGACGAACGCAATCTTCTCTTATTGCAACCAGCTCCATCAAATGATGCAGGCTTTGCCATGACTTCTAGCTTCACCTCTATGATGTTGACAGCTCTCTTGGTTTTTGACCCGGCAGACTTGGCTCAAAAAGAAGCAAGAGTGGCTGAGCTAATTGCTTTGAGTCAAAAGGTTTTGGCAGATGTGGCTGATGTCCAAGCTTTGACAGAATTAGAATTTAACCGTGTCATTTATCTTGGATCAGGGCCATTCTTTGGTCTGGCGCACGAAGCTCAGCTGAAAATTTTGGAATTGACCGCAGGGAAGGTTGCGACCATGTATGAAACTCCAGTTGGCTTCCGCCATGGCCCAAAATCTCTGATTAACGAAGATACGCTCGTGCTGGTCTTTGGCTCAAGGAACGAATACACTAAACATTATGATTTAGATTTGGTGCGTGAAGTTTCTGGTGATCAGATTGCTCGCAAGGTTGTCTTCTTCACAGAGCGCAGAGAAGACTTGGAAAATGTTGAGCAAGTGGTTCTTGAAAGTGACATCTTGGAAGATAGCTATCGAGCCTTCCCTTACATTGTGTATGCTCAGTTATTCTCTCTCTTGACTTCTTTGAAAGTAAAAAATCGACCAGACACACCGTCTCCGACAGGTACGGTTAATCGGGTCGTTCAGGGAGTTATCATCCACCCTTTTCACCAATAAGAATCACAAAGGAATCAGAATATGGAAAAGTTAAACATTAGTCATGGAAAAGTCAGTCACTTAAAAAGACTTTCAGATGCAAACGGCATTATTTCAGCCTTGGCCTTTGACCAACGGGGAGCCTTGAAACGCTTGATGGCTCAATATCAAGAGGGTGAACCAAGTGTGACTCAAATGCAAGAGTTGAAAGTTTTGGTGGCAGAAGAGTTGACTCCTCATGCTTCCTCCATGCTGCTTGATCCGGAATATGGCCTCCCAGCAACCAAAGTACTAGATAAAAATGCAGGCTTGCTGCTGGCCTATGAAAAAACAGGCTACGATACATCCAGTACCAAACGTCTGCCAGACTGCTTAAATCTTTGGTCCGCTAAGCGAATCAAGGAGCAGGGAGCAGATGCGGTTAAGTTTTTACTTTACTATGATGTGGACAGCAGTGATGAGCTCAATCAGGAAAAGCAGGCCTACATTGAACGAATCGGTTCAGAATGTATTGCCGAAGACATCCCATTCTTCCTTGAAATTTTGGCCTATGATGAGACAAATGCGGATACTGGAAGTGTGGAATACGCTAAAGTAAAACCACGCAAGGTCATTGAAGCCATGAAGGTCTTCTCTCATCCACGATTCAATATCGATGTCCTGAAAGTGGAAGTTCCTGTCAATGTCAAATATGTGGAAGATTTTGGCGAAGGTGAGGTTGTTTATACAAAAGCTCAAGCTGCTGCCTTTTTTAAAGAGCAGGATGAAGCTACCCATCTTCCTTATATTTACCTCAGTGCAGGTGTGTCTGCTAAGCTTTTCCAGGAAACACTGGTCTTTGCGCACGAGTCAGGTGCTCGCTTTAACGGTGTACTCTGCGGACGCGCGACCTGGGCCGGCAGTGTACAAGCTTATATCGAGAATGGCACAGATGCTGCTCGGGAATGGCTGCGCACCACGGGATTTGAAAATATTGATGAACTCAATAAAGTCTTAAAAGAAACAGCGGTATCTTGGGTAGATAAGGTTAATCTGCCTTTTGAAGACCGGCAATGGCTGGTTCGTGATTTTTAAGATGCAACAGAGGGAGATTATATGAAATCTTATCAAGAATCTATTTTTGGGACTTTTAAAGGGCAGGATGTCTTAGCCTATACCTTTGAAAATTCTCTGGGCTATTGCTTCAAGGTCATGAATTATGGTGCAACGATTTTAGAATATCGGACGCCGGATAAAAATGGTGATTTTGCCAATATTGTTCTAGGATTTGAGCACTTTGATGATTATGTTGGCAATAGTCCTAAGCATGGTGCCAGCGTGGGACCAGTTGCGGGGCGGATTGCGAAGGCTAGCTTTGAGCTGAATGAGCAGTCCTACCAGCTGGAAGTCAATAATGCTCAGAATTGTAACCACAGTGGCTCTACTGGCTGGGACAGCGTGATTTTCCAAACAGAGGAAGTTACAAACGACGGAGTCACATTTTATACAGAGCGGACAGATGGGACAGGTGGCTTCCCAGGTAATTTGAAGATCTGGATTTCTTATTCCTTGTCGGAAAAAGGGGAGCTGGAGATTTCCTATCAAGTTCAGACAGACCAAGACAGTCTGGTCAATCCGACCAACCACAGCTATTTCAATCTGTCAGGTGATTTTAGTCAGCCCATCGATCAGCATATCCTCCAACTGCATACCAAAGGGGTTTATCCGATTGCTCCTGACGGTGTGCCAGCAAAAGAGGCGGATGCGAATCGTGGCTTTGTCAAAGGCTTGCAAAAAGGTTTGGAGCTAAAAGAAATTTTTGCTGACCAAGACGAGCAAATTCAGGTCGTGTCAGGGCTAGATCACCCCTTTGCTCTCGATAAAGAGCAGGAAGAGGCAGGATACCTATATGATGCGGCGTCTGGCCGCTACCTGACTTTCCGCACAGATGCTCCTTGCGTCGTGACTTATTCGGCTAATTTTGTCGATGAATCAGTCATCCTAAATGGACGGCCAATGATTCAGCATAATGGTCTGGCATTGGAGGCACAAGCCTTGCCTGATGCGATTCATAGTGACTTGAAGCATCAGGTCATTCTCAAGGTAGGCCACATTTTCACCAGCACCACAGTTTACTTCGCAGGAGTGAAATAAACAGCAAACGTGCTTCATTTGAAGTGTATCCCAATGGCTATCCTAGCCCAAAGATACAATAAAAACGGCAGATTCCCCCTTCTGCCGTTTTTATCAATTAAAAATTATTGAGAGAAGTATTTTTCTTTAAGCAAATTTTAAGATAAGCGCGTTATACTAATATCATCAAATGAGGACCTCCTAACTTTGTTTGATAGAAATCCTAAGACTTTTTCATAATAATCTCCCAAAAAGACCACCCAATCGGGCGGTCTTTTTTTGTGTTCAGACGCGGATCAGATTTGCTTCTTCTGCTCTATTTTCTGCTATAATAGTTCTATGAGTAGAATTTTAGATAATGAATTGATGGGTGATGAGGAATTGGTGGAACGCACTCTTCGCCCTCAGTATTTACAAGAATATATCGGCCAAGACAAGGTCAAGGATCAGCTGAAGATTTTTATTGAAGCAGCTAAGCTGAGGGATGAGGCATTAGACCACACCCTGCTTTTTGGTCCCCCGGGTCTGGGGAAGACGACAATGGCCTTTGTCATTGCCAATGAACTAGGTGTTAATCTCAAACAGACTTCAGGTCCGGTTATTGAAAAGGCTGGTGATTTAGTAGCGATTCTCAATGACTTGGAGCCAGGTGATGTTCTTTTTATAGATGAGATTCATCGCTTGCCAATGGCGGTAGAGGAAGTACTTTACAGTGCCATGGAAGATTTTTACATTGACATTATGATTGGTTCAGGCGAGACCAGCCGTAGCGTCCATCTGGATTTGCCGCCTTTCACTCTGATTGGGGCGACCACTCGGGCAGGTATGCTGTCCAATCCTCTACGGGCCCGCTTTGGCATTACTGGTCACATGGAGTATTATGAAGCTGGCGACCTGACTGAAATCGTTGAGCGGACGGCAGAGATTTTTGAGATGGATATTACCCACGAGGCTGCTAAGGAACTGGCTCTTCGCAGCCGAGGGACACCGCGGATTGCCAACCGTCTGCTCAAGCGGGTGCGGGACTATGCGCAGATTATGGGGAATGGTCTGATTGATGATAAGATAGCCGACCAGGCCCTCACCATGCTGGATGTGGACCAGGAAGGGCTGGACTATGTGGACCAGAAGATTTTGAAGACTATGATTGAGGTCTACGGTGGCGGTCCCGTGGGGCTGGGAACCCTCTCGGTCAATATTGCTGAGGAGCGTGAAACAGTGGAGGACATGTATGAGCCTTACCTGATTCAGAAGGGCTTTGTCATGCGGACACGGACTGGGCGTGTGGCTACCCGTAAAGCCTATGAGCATCTAGGATATGAGTATATGAAGGAATGATGACAGACGAGGAAATTTTAGAGAGACTTAGTCAGGATCAGAACATCCGAAGGATTTTGGAAATTATTCGCACTCCACAGCTTCAGGATTCTTGGCTAGCCGCTGGATGCGTGAGGAATTTTATCTGGAATATCTTGTCTGGGAAGCCAGGCTTTGATTCTAATACAGATGTAGATGTGATTTTCTTTGATCCGACTATTTCTTATGAAAAAACCTTGCAGTTGGAAATGGAGCTAAGGGAAGCTTTTCCCGATTATCGTTGGGAATTGAAAAATCAAGTCTATATGCACATCCATAGTCCCAATACCCAGCCTTATAGCTGCT
The DNA here is from genome assembly GCF_058933875.1 of Streptococcus sp. STC1396. Lineage (NCBI taxonomy): Bacteria > Bacillati > Bacillota > Bacilli > Lactobacillales > Streptococcaceae > Streptococcus > Streptococcus sp. STC1396. Next base: position 24,012 of record NZ_JBZYCU010000004.1, read on the forward strand.
CAAAAGATGCTATGACTCAGTACCCTGAGCGCTGTACGGCTATCGGCCTGCGCTTGATGGCAAATGATAAACTGGAACTTTTTGCTCCCTATGGTTTGGAGGATATTCGAGCATTTCAGGTGCGACCAACGCCACATTTTCTGGCTGATGAGGAGCGAAAGAAGCTCTATACTCAAAGACTCAGCAAGAAAAATTGGCAAGATAAATGGCCACAATTAAGTTTTGTATTTCCTTCTGAGGAAAAGAAATCCTCGATTTAAATAAGGCACCTCTTTTTAATGTTAGTATTTTACCGCCCAATGTGGTGGTTTTTCATTTCTCGGTACCGCTGTTACAGAATAATCGAGAAAGAACCGCAGTTTTCTTTTTATTTTGATATAATAGACTTATGAAGAAAATTGTATTTGTTTGTTTGGGAAATATCTGCCGCAGTCCGATGGCAGAGTTTGTAATGAAAAGTTTGTCCGATAGTCTGCAGATTGAAAGCCGGGCGACGTCTAATTGGGAGCATGGCAATCCCATTCATCAAGGAACCCAAGCAATTTTTAAGAAATATGCTATTTCTTATGATAAAGGAAAAACTTCTCAGCAGATTTCAGCTCAGGATTTTGCAGAATTTGACTATATTGTCGGCATGGATAAGTCCAACATTCGCGATTTGCGGCGGATGGCGCCGGCGGATTTTCAGGATAAAATCTACCAGTTTGCTGATCGTGGTGTACCGGATCCTTGGTATACGGGCGATTTCGATGAAACTTATGAACTGATTTTGGCTGGTTGTCACAGTTGGCTAGAGCGATTAATGGGTGAAAAATGGATAAAATAAAAGAATTTTACGATAAATACAAGGTCTATCTGACTCGTCAAAATCTAGAAATAGCCGCAGTGACCGTCATCGTCTTGTCAGCTATTCTAGTTTTTACATCAAATATTCCTAGCAAGGGTGTACTGACGCTGGATCAGGGAAATATCAAATACGAAGGCAGTCTTGTTCACGGGAAAATGAACGGCCAAGGCACTCTTGCTTTCAAAAATGGGGACAGCTATACAGGGAACTTCAAAAATGGTATTTTCAGCGGCAAGGGTACCTTTACTTCACAGTCCGGTTGGAAATATGAAGGCGAATTTGTCAATGGCCAGGCCGATGGCAAAGGCAAACTAACGACAGAAGGCAATGTTATCTACGAAGGGACATTCAAGCAAGGGATTTATCAAAATGCGCATTAGATGGTTTTCACTGGTCAGGATTACTGGACTGGTCTTAGTTTTACTCTATCATTACTTTCAGGGTGTCTTCCCTGGAGGTTTTATTGGAGTGGATATCTTTTTCACTTTTTCAGGATTTTTGATTACCTCGCTGTTGATTGATGAGTTTGCGCGGAACCAGACGATTGACATTTTGGGCTTTCTGAAACGGCGCTTTTATCGCATCGTTCCCCCCCTAGGGTTTATGATTTTGGTCATCATGCCCTTTACTTTGTTGATTCGTCGAGATTTTATAGCAGGTATTGGTACTCAGATTGCGGCTGCTCTTGGCTTTGTGACCAATTTTTATGAAATGCTGTCGGGCGGAAGTTATGAAAGTCAGTTTGTACCGCATTTGCTGATTCACACTTGGAGTTTGGCGCTAGAAGTGCACTACTATGTTTTATGGGGATTGGCTGCCTGGGGACTTAGCAAGCTCAGCAAATCAGTCGCCCAGTATCGAGGGATGATTTCTCTCGCTTCAGCAGCTCTCTTTCTGATCAGCTTCTTTTCTATGTTTATTGGAGCTTTCGTTAGCAAAAACTACTCTAATATTTATTTTTCAAGTCTGACTCATGTTTTTCCTTTCTTTGCAGGGACAGCACTTGCGACTTTTTCTGGAGTCGGAAATGTTGGCGTTCAGATGAAGAAACTGGAAAAAATAGTCGATCTCAAACAAGTTCTGGCTGCTCTGGGCGGAAGTTTTGCCATTCTTATCTTACTCAGTTTCATTTTGAAATTTGACAGCTTGTGGACCTATTTATTTGGTTTTATGGCTTCGACGCTTCTGGCCTGCGTCATGATAGCAGCAACCCGCATGTTGCACGACAAATTGCCAGATGTGAAGGAGCCCGAATTTGTCAACTTTATCGCAGATACCAGTTATGGCGTCTATCTCTTCCACTGGCCTTTTTACATCATCTTTACTCAGCTGATGAGCAATGGCTGGGCTGTACTGTTGACAACAATTTTGAGTTTCAGCTTTGCAGCTCTCTCTTTCTATATTTTGGAGCCTACTCTGGCAGGACGACAGCCGAAGATCATGGGAACCGAGATGGATTTATCATCTATTACTAAGCCGGTCTTCTACAGTTTCATTCCGCTGACACTTATTCTGTTTTCTATCACCGTGACAGCGCCATCTGTCGGAGCCTTTGAGGAAAACCTGATTGTCAATGCTTTAAATCAGGCAGATACGAAAATGCAGGCGACTCGCAGTCATGTGGATCAAACAACAGCCACAGATTATAATGTAGCTGCAGGCACAACCATGATTGGGGATTCGGTTGCCCTTCGCTCAAGTGAATGGCTGCAACAAGTGATTCCGAATGTTCAATTAGATGCTATCGTCAGCCGAAATTTTAATTCGGGATTTGAAGTTTATCAAAACGATATTTCTAATCATCTTCTTTTAAAAAATGTTGTATTAGCTTTGGGGACTAATACAGTTGACAATTATGAAGAAATGCTAAACCAGTATATTGAGAACCTGCCAAAAGGTCATACTCTGATTCTGGTAACTCCTTATGACGGCCGAACGGCCGGAGACTCCAATAGCATTCTGGTTAAAACGCGCCAGTACGAATTAGAGCTTGCCCAGAAGTATGATTTTGTTCATGTGGCAGACTGGTATCAAGTAGCTATAGATAATCCGCAGATTTGGGCTGGTACAGACTATGTTCATTATGGTTCAGATACAGAATCAATGAAAGAAGGCGGACTTCTCTATGCCAATACGATTAAACAAGCGTTGGATCAAGCCGAGGCCGGAAACGTTAAACCATAAAGATAGCTCGGATTAACCGAGCTATCTATAGTCACTATATGAAAGCGCTTTCTGACATTTTAAGAAGTATGTGAAATAATAAAAATACAGAAAATAAATTCACAAGCGATAAGCGGAAGCCGTGAATTTAGAGGGGGTGATAATTTACTTCACAAAGTTTCCAATAAAGTATGTGAAATTTTGTTGAAAGTGTTTACAAAGATAGGTAAATAAGGTATAATGTTATTGTGAAAATTTTAACAAAGGCTGAAGATTCTTCAAGCCTTCTAAGAAACCATTGGAGGACTATGATGGCGGATAAAAAAATTGTAACACCTGAGGAAAAGAAATTGGCTGCTGAAAAGCATGTTGATGAACTTGTTCAAAAAGGTCTGGTAGCTCTTGAAGAAATGAGAAAATTGAACCAAGAGCAAGTGGATTATATTGTAGCAAAAGCTTCAGTTGCTGCTTTGGATGCTCACGGAATCCTTGCTCAACATGCTGTTGAAGAAACTGGACGTGGTGTATTTGAAGACAAGGCGACAAAAAACCTCTTTGCTTGCGAACACGTTGTCAACAATATGCGTGGAGTTAAAACTGTTGGTGTCATTGAAGATGATCCGATTACTGGCTTGACTAAAATTGCAGAGCCTGTCGGAGTAGTCTGCGGGATCACTCCAACGACCAACCCAACTGCAACAGCAATTTTCAAATCATTGATTGCTTTGAAGACACGTAATCCGATCGTCTTTGCTTTCCACCCATCTGCACAAGAATCTTCAGCTCACGCAGCGCAAATCGTACGCGACGCAGCGATTGCAGCAGGAGCTCCTGAAAACTGTGTGCAATGGATTACACAACCATCTATGGAAGCGACAGGTGCGCTTATGAACCACGATGGTATTGCTACAATCCTTGCGACCGGTGGGAATGCCATGGTTAAGGCTGCTTACTCATGCGGAAAACCAGCTCTTGGAGTTGGTGCCGGAAACGTGCCTGCCTATGTAGAAAAATCTGCAGACCTTCGTCAAGCAGCACATGACATTGTTATGTCTAAATCATTTGACAATGGAATGGTCTGTGCATCTGAACAAGCTGTTATCATTGACAAGGAAGTTTATGATGAATTTGTAGAAGAATTCAAGTCATACCACACTTATTTTGTAAACAAAAAAGAAAAAGCCCTTCTTGAAGAATTCTGCTTTGGCGCTAAAGCAAACAGCAAAAACTGTGCTGGTGCTAAACTAAATGCGAACATTGTAGGGAAACCAGCTGCATGGATTGCAGAACAAGCAGGCTTCAAAGTACCAGAAGGTACAAACATCCTGGCTGCAGAATGTGCGGAAGTAGGTCCAAATGAGCCATTGACTCGCGAAAAACTTTCACCAGTTATTGCTGTCTTGAAAGCTGAAGATACAGAAGACGGTCTTACAAAAGCTCGTCAAATGGTTGAATTTAACGGACTTGGTCACTCAGCTGCTATCCATACAAAAGATGAAGCTCTTGCTAAGCGCTTTGGTACTGAAATCAAAGCTATGCGGATTATCTGGAACTCTCCATCTACTTTCGGTGGTATTGGGGATGTATATAATGCCTTCATTCCATCCTTGACACTTGGATGTGGTTCATACGGACGTAACTCAGTTGGTGATAACGTTAGCGCTATTAACCTCTTAAACATCAAGAAAGTAGGGAAACGTAGAAATAATATGCAATGGTTTAAAGTTCCTTCAAAAATTTACTTCGAGCGCAACTCTATCCAATACCTTCAAACATGTGAAGATATTGAACGCGTTATGATTGTTACCGATAAGTCCATCGAAAAACTTGGTTTTGTTCAACGTGTAATTGATCAGTTGAATCTCCGTAAGAACAAAGTGACAATCCAAGTCTTCTCAGATGTAGAGCCAGATCCAGATATTACAACTATCCGTCGTGGTACAGAAGAAATGCGTGCCTTTGAACCAGATACAATCATCGCACTCGGTGGTGGTTCTCCAATGGACGCTGCTAAGGGTATGTGGATGTTCTACGAACAGCCAGAAGTTGACTTCAGCGACCTTGTTCAAAAATTCATGGATATCCGTAAACGTGCCTTCAAATTCCCATCACTTGGTAAGAAAGCTAAATATATCGGTATCCCTACAACATCTGGTACAGGTTCAGAAGTGACTCCATTTGCCGTTATCTCTGATAAAGCAAACAACCGCAAATACCCACTTGCTGACTATGCTTTGACTCCAACCATCGCGATTGTTGACCCTGCTTTGGTAGAAACTGTTCCAGCATTTATCGCAGCAGATACAGGTATGGACGTATTGACCCACGCGACTGAAGCCTATACTTCTAACTTTGCTAACGACTACACAGATGGTATTGCCCTTCAAACTATCAAATTAGTCTTCAAATATTTGGAAAAATCTGTGAAAACAGCTGATCCAGAAGCTCGCGAAAAGATGCACAATGCTTCTACAATGGCTGGTATGGCCTTTGCCAATGCCTTCCTTGGAATGAGCCACTCAATGGCCCACAAGATCGGTGGTGTGCACCACACTATTCACGGACGGACCAATGCAATCTTACTTCCATACGTTATCCGCTACAACGGTACTCGTCCATCTAAGACAACGACTTGGCCTAAGTACAACTACTGGAAAGCTGATGAAAAATTCCAAGACATCGCTCGTATGCTTGGCTTGCCATGCTCAACTCCTGAAGAAGCGGTTGAAGCATATGCCAAAGCTGTTTACGACCTTGGTGAAGCAGTTGGTATTACAATGAACTTCAAAGGATTCGGAATCGATGAGAAAACTTGGAAGGACAGCTTGCATGAAATTGCTCTTCTAGCTTATGAAGACCAATGTTCACCAGCTAACCCACGCTTGCCAATGGTAGCTGATATGGAAGAAATCATGGCTGACGCTTACTATGGCTATGCAGAACGTCCAGGACGTCGCAAATAATATAGTTATCAACCACAAGGTAGGAGAAATCCTACCTTTTTTTGGCGTGATTGGAGGAATTATTTTTTTGGCGTGATTGGAGGAATTATGATATAATAAGAAAATAAAAAAGTTTGGTAATTAAATTATTTATTTTTCAAACAATAATGAGGGTTCTAGTTGATGAATAATGTTGGTAAAAGAATAGAGGAGTTACGCAAAAAGAAGGGTTTGAGCCGTCCGGCCTTTTGTGATGATGAATCTGGTTTGTCTGTCCGCCAGTTGGCACGTATCGAAAAAGGAGAGTTTCATCCCACTCTGAAAACTCTGGAGCATATCGCAGAAAAATTGGAGATTCCAGCCTATATCCTCATGCCTGACTATCAAGAGTTGCCAGAGCGTTATAAGGAAATCAAGTACTTTCTGCTTCATCACCCTGACTATGGGGATAAGGAACTGCAAGAACAAAAAGATGCGTATTTTGATGAAATCTTTGAGGACTTTTATGACAATCTTCCAAGAGATGAGCAGATAATGATCGATTGCTTGCAGGCGATTGAGCAGGTGCGGGCAGGCCAAAATTCATTATATGGTCAAGGTGTGTTGGAGAATAGTTCTGACAATCTAGTCGACATAGGACTGTTTCATACTAGTACATTATTGAAATTAAGACTTTATTTTCTCTGTGCATTAATGGATGGATTGAATTCAGGATTTATAAAAGAAACTACGCAAGAAGAAATTGTTCTTCTATTTAAAAAGCTATGTCATCAAATAGAAGAAACTGAATTGGAAGATTTATATTTATTGCGGGATGCTCTGTTTGCAGCACTGTGCTGTTTGGAGCTTGTTGGAGAGTTCTCCTATTTCAAGATGGCAGTAGATAAGTTAAATTATATTATGAATAGAACCCGAGATTTCCAAAAGAAACCATTAATTTTAATGGTTGAGTGGAAATATTATATTCAGTGTGATTTTAATGAGGCAAATCGTAAGTATCAAGAGGCGAAAATGGTTGCTCAAATATTTGGAAATGAGCAATTGATAAAGAGTCTTGATAGAGAATGGCAGGAAGATATAAAAAAATATATTCGATAGTTTGTGAATAGTGACATCAATGTCTTGAAAAATAAAACTTTTGGTATTTTTATTAGTAATTGCCGAAAGTTTTTTGTTTTGTTCGGATTTTACTATCTATTTATTAAAAAAATAGTGACACTTCTGTCATTGGTGATTTTTTGTTGCGCTGATATAATTATTTTTGTAAGTAAGACATCAGAAAGGAAAAGCAAATGTTTAAATTTTTTAGTTTGCTAAGCTCTATCAGTTGGTGGAAGTAAATACAAAAAGTTACTGTACATTAATACTCGAACGATTCAATAATGTACCAAATTTTTACAGAGGTGGCGTACGAGATGTATTGGTCATTCGACAGTCATACGATACTCTTATACAAGTGGAGATAAGGATAAATGGCTACTTGTTAGACTTGATTACGGTTAAAAGAAATATTCTTAGAGTTTATACTTTGAAAAATATCTCTCCCACTACAAGAATTACAGTATCAGATATTACAGAGGGACTTGATATGACTCTGAAATACAATCGTACATTTAGGGATTTTGATTTTTTTGAAAAATTAAAATAGGTTTGAAAAAGGAGAAGAGGCATGAGGCAGACAATTTATACACCAGTGTATCAAAAACTGTCATTCAAATGTAAGCATCCGTGTTTTCCATTTATCGTTAAATGATAGCAATTCACATAACATAAAGAATTTGGAGAACAAAACGCATGAAACATCAGTTAGCTAATCATTGGATTTTGGAAGACAGTGACTTCATAACGAAACAATCTTATCCAAAGCCATGGTTAAAAAGAACAAAATAGATTAAAGGAGACATAAAATGGCAAAACAAATTAAAAAAGTATCAAAACGCAATACCATTAACCTCGGTATTATCAGCTATACCTATACCCGTGGCCGTCATTCAATTTAAGTAAGTAGCATACAATTGAAGGTCTTAGTTTTATTAATAGTTAATTTTATATTAACTATTAATAAAATGGAGCTTAATGTAAGTTATTTAAGCTCTATTTTATTAATAAGTGAATCAGGAGATGACAATGACACTATTTAAAGCAATATTTAAATCTGTTTTTAGCAGAAGGGATGTTAAAATATTTTTAATTTTTATACTTCTTCCTTTATTAGTTCCACTTTTAACAGAATTTATGGACGGGACGAGCACAGGTTTGGCAGGGAATTTTTCAGAGTTTCTTGCTACAACCATTAGCACTCAATATCGTTTGATATTGCCTAACTTATTATTCTCACTCGTTATATCCTCTGTTTTTAAAGATGAAATTGATTCGGGGATTCTATTTCTATACAAAGACATCAATCGCTCACAGATTTTTAAAGCGAAGTTAGGCAGTTTATTAGTTGTATATGTTTTATTTCTACTAGGAACGGTTATGACAAGTGTGCTATCTTACTACGGTATATTATTCTCGCAAGGAGCAGTTCCTGCTAACTTTATTTCTGAAAAAGTTCCAGATATTTTTTCGACAATTTTTTCATTGTTATCTACTATTAGTTTGAATCTGATTACACTACTATTAGTAGTAATGATTTCGGTGACTTCAAAAACGGTTCAAACAGTTTTAACGGGAGTGTTCTTTTCGCTAGCTGCCTCAGTTGCTCCTGTGTTGATTGGGATTAACTATTTGTTTCCAAACGGCTATGCAGACTTGTCCCAAGAGAATTTTCCACTAGCTTGCTTAGTTGCGGTAGGAATATCAGTTCTTTATATACTCTTCTTTTACATCAAAGGAAAACAGAAATTTAAACATATAGAATTTTAGGAAACATGATGAAATATAATCTTCTATCTTTAATGACACCAATCAGTTTAATTGGTATAGCATTTCTAGTCTATTCATTAGGAACTTCTATCGTATTTATAAGTTTTAGCCAACAGCTACAGTTGTCTTATCTTATTGCCCTCATTTGTTTTATGCCAATTGGCTTTATGCTTATTCCTCATACTTTCTCATTGAAATATGGTCTCTACTCAAAGGAAACAGATGTAGTTTTTCACTGGCAGTCCTATTTATGTCTTGCCTTGCTTATCTTTCTTGTCAATCATTATTTTTTAAAAAGCGATGAGTATTTTCATCAAATGGTGATTTCTATGTGCGAGGAGTTTCTATTTCGATTTGTCATCTATAAAGTGTTGAGAAACAATTATTCCCGCCTTTGGTCAATCATTATTGTGTCATTGTTATTCGGTATTTTACTTCATCTAAACTATCCTATGATAGACAATCTACTCATCAGAACCCCATTGGGTATTCTATTTTCAATTTTGGCGACAAAATTTGGTTTGGAGTACGCTATCGGTGGACATTGGATTTACAATCTTTATCAATCAATTATTTAATCTAAGGAGAAAAAATGTTATTACTTTTACTTGCTGTTGTGATTTATGCAGTGCTGGCACTTGCTACAAGTTACTTACTACCTTTTTTATCAGTCCCTTTAGTTTTATTAGTTATTTATGCACTTCCTTTACTCTTGAATTTTATCGTTTATAAAGTTCAAAAAGGAGAATGGAAATTTTGGACAGCTCTTGTTTTACCAACTGTATCAGTGGCTGCGTATCTTTTATTTGCTTATCTGACCTCATCAAATGGTACTTGGATAGAGTTTGCTCAGATGAATATGATATCAGATGAAGATATGCAACTAGATATTGCACTGAACTTATTTGATGGTTCACAGATTTTGTTTATTAGTTTGCTATTTTACGGAGTGTCATTAGCATCGCATTTTATTTCAAATAAGGTTTCCAGTAAGGGGGTAAAACATGCTTAAAATTGAAAATCTGTCAAAACAGTTTAAAGGAAATGATTTTTATTCTCTATCAGACGTCTCTCTTGAAATTGGGAAAGGAGAAATTGTTGGTTTAATTGGTAAGAATGGAGCCGGAAAATCGACTTTGATGAAAATGATGGCAAAATCTCAACGACCAACATCTGGGACAATAACATATAGAGGTATTGATATTAATAGCAAAGATAATGTGTTGGAAGATTTTGGGATTATGATTGATCCAGTTTTCTACCCAGAAATGTCTGTGATGGATAATTTAAAATTTTATCTCAAATTACACGGGAAGCAGGAATTGTACCCAAATATCGAAAAAACACTTCGTTTAGTAGAACTTTGGGAAGCTCGCAACCGTAAACCGAAAGGTTTCTCGTTTGGGATGAAACAACGGACAGCTTTAGCGATTGCTTTAGTAGCAGAACCTGATTTTCTAATTCTAGATGAGCCGTTTGTTGGCTTAGATCCTATTGGTGTTCAAAAATTAATTGATATTTTGAAACAGTGGTCAAGTGAACGTCAGATTTCTATGTTGATTTCAAGTCATCAGTTAGGTGAGTTAGAAGCCTTGTGTAATCGATATGTATATATTGAAGGTGGGAAATTGGTGGATTCGTTTGAAGGGAAAGAGCAGCCAAGTGTAGTTGTTCACCTACATCCTAGCGCAAATACTGCATTACTAGACAGTTACTTATCATCTGATGTGATACTTGAGGGTAGGCTATTGGACATTTCTACAGCTAGTAGTCGCTCTACTTTAAATGAAATCTTTAAGGTTCTTGCAGAGAATGATATGATTGAATCGATTGATGTCAAAGAAAATCATCTCAAGGAAGTATTTATGAAAGGATAATGATGAAGAATATTTTTTCAGCAGTATTTGAATCGGTCTGGAAGCGAAAAGAAACGAAAATTTTTCTTGCTTTTAGTTTTTATCCACTCGTTTATTTAGCGGCTTCTTTCTTTGGAGAGTCTAATTTTATGCAAATTGCAAATGCGGATGGTAGTAAGGTTGCCTACATTGACTTTGCAGATATGATGCTTAATTCGATGGATATGATGATTTTGCCGACTTTAGCCCTATATTTTTTGACAATTTCTGTTTTCAGGAGAGAAATGGATGATCATACGATATTTCTCTACAAGGATATTGATAGAAAATCTATTTACTTCTCAAAATATTTCAGTCTTCTCCTTATTCTTTCTATTTATTTTGCATTATTTTTTGCTTCTTCTTTGCTTGTTCATTACACACGAGTCGTACATATGGAGTTTGGGACAACTCAAATTGTATCGGATACACTTTACTATACTTTGTTAGAGATGGTTAGTATTTTCACAGTATTCTTAAAAGGAGTTTTAGCTATTTCTGTAGCAGCCTTTGCCTCTTTACGTTTTGGGACTGGGACAACTATGACAATTGCCATTGTATTGACAGTAACAATGATGATTCTATCAGCAATAGGGGGCCCAATTGCAGCACTCTTGCCAACAGGTTACCAGCAGTTTACGCAGACAGTTGAAAACATCTGGATTGGATTGGTTGGGCCAGTGACGGTAACGGCAGTCTATGGTCTTGTTTTGAACACCTTAAGTATAAAAAAATTTAAAAGTCTGGAGTTTTAAGGATGAACAAAAAACTCTTAAAGTTGATTATCAAGTACCTCAATAAGCCAAAATTTCTTTTTGGCTTAGGTTTGAGCTTTATTGGAACGATTATGAGTTTATTTATTCCACAATTTATGGGGAACTTACTGAATAAGGAATTTTTAACCACGCTGTTTTTAGTAATGTAATCTCAAAAAATAGGTCAGGGAACTTCTCCGACCTATTTTTGAAACTAGTTTCAGATATGATGGAGGATTTTCTAGAAATAGAAACTAAATTCTTAATATTGCAAAGGATTGAAAAAGGGAAGGTGCTGTGCTATTATTTTTGTAAGGGTTTACAAAACAATAGTGTTGGAGGATGAGATGCGCAACCCAGATTTATTAGCAGAAGCAAAGGCTTACAAAGGCAGAGATGAAGTTCCAGCGGATTTTGATGCTTTTTGGGATCGTCAGATTATCAGTTTGAGTGGCTTGCCGGACTATCAGCTGATTGAAAAAGATTTTCAAATTGCTGGGGTGACCTGCTATGAGCTAGTTTTTGAGGGGACGAATCAGGGGCGAACCTATGCCCGTATGGTCCTTCCAAAATCGAGTAAAAAAGTTCCAATTATCTTTCATTTCCACGGTTATATGGGGCGTGGCTGGGATTGGGCCGATATGCTAGCTTATACGGTTGCTGACTATGGTGTTTTATCTATGGATGTACGCGGCCAGTCAGGCTATTCCTTGGATGGAGGGGCGCCTGTAAGGGGCAATACGGTCAAGGGACAGATTATTCGTGGGGCAGTGGATGGACCAGAGTGTCTCTTTTATAAGGATGTCTATCTAGATATCTACAGCTTGGTTGAGATTGTGGCGAGTTTGGACTTTGTGGACGAGGATCATCTATCCAGTTATGGGGCTTCTCAGGGCGGAGCCTTGGCTTTGGTGGCAGCGGCTCTCAATCCGCGTATTAAGCAGACAGTGGCTATCTATCCTTTCTTGTCAGATTTCCGGCGGGTGTTGGAGATTGGCAATACCAGCGAGGCCTATGATGAGCTCTTTCGGTATTTTAAATTCCACGATCCTTTTCACGAAACGGAGGATGAGATTATCCAGACCTTGTCCTACATCGATGTGAAAAATATGGCTCACCGCATTCAAGGGAGCGTGCGGATGATAACGGGACTGGCTGACGATGTTTGCTATCCGATTACCCAGTTTGCGATTTACAACCGGCTGGAGTGTACTAAGGAGCATCATCTCATGCCAGAGTACGAGCATGAAGCCATGAATGTCTATGTCAATGATAAAGTCTTCAACTGGCTTTGTGGCTCAAAGATTGACCATCCTTCTTTGCTGGAAGCTTTTAAAGACTGGTAAGAACAGATAGTACTGAGAAAGAAACTAAGCCTGAGATTATGAGAATCTCAGGCTTTTTATGATAAATGTTTAAAAATATATTGTAACTTTTTTGTTCAAAAACACTTCGAAGGCTGAAAGTAGTTTCAGCTTTTAAGAAAGGAAGTCGGTTTTTAGAAACTAAAATCTAAATCACAAAACTTATTGAAAGCGCTTTATTTTTTGTATATAATGACATTATAAAAAGAACGGAGAAAACATAGAAAAAGGAGAGATTATTTATGTCACAGATTAGCAAAGATCAATTAATTGCAAAAATCAAAGATGGCATTATCGTTTCCTGTCAAGCTCTGCCTCATGAGCCCCTCTATACGGAGGCTGGTGGGGTCATCCCTCTCTTGGTCAAGGCAGCTGAAGAAGGTGGGGCAGTTGGTATTCGAGCCAACAGCGTGCGAGACATCAAGGAGATTAAGGAAGTAACCGAGCTCCCGATTATCGGGATTATCAAACGGGACTATCCGCCACAGGAGCCTTTTATCACTGCGACTATGCGGGAAGTGGATGAGTTGGCTGCCCTTGATATAGAGGTCATCGCTCTGGACTGCACCCAGCGAGAACGCTATGATGGTTTGAAGATTGAGGACTTTATCCGCCAAGTCAAGGAGAAATATCCGCAGCAACTGCTGATGGCCGACATCAGTACCTTTGAGGAAGGCGTGGCAGCTGTAGCAGCTGGTGTTGACTTTGTCGGTACAACCTTATCAGGCTACACTTCCTACAGTCCCAAGGTAGACGGACCAGACTTTGAACTGGTCAAGAAGCTTTGTGATGCGGGAGTAGATGTGATTGCTGAGGGCAAGATTCACTATCCAGATCAAGCCAAGCAAATCCATGATTTAGGTGTCCGCGGTATTGTAGTAGGCGGAGCCATTACTCGACCAAAGGAAATCACCGAGCGTTTCGTTGCGGCAGTAAAATAAAGTGAGGTAAAGCAATGACGACCTTAAAGTTAAATAAGCTCTACAAAAAATATCCTAATAGTGATTTCTACTCTGTAGAAAATTTCGACTTGCAAATCAAAGATAAAGAATTTATCGTCTTTGTTGGTCCTTCTGGATGTGGAAAATCTACGACCTTGCGCATGATTGCTGGGTTGGAGGACATCACCGAGGGTGAGCTCTATATTGATCAGACTCTGGTCAATGATATTGCTCCCAAGGACCGTGATATCGCCATGGTCTTCCAGAACTATGCCCTCTATCCGCACATGACAGTCTATGACAACATGGCTTTCGGGCTCAAGCTTCGCAAGTACAGCAAGGAAGATATTGACAAGCGGGTTCATGAAGCGGCGGAAATTCTGGGGTTGAAAGAATTCTTGGATCGCAAACCGGCCGATCTTTCTGGCGGCCAGCGTCAACGGGTAGCAATGGGACGGGCCATTGTCCGAGATGCCAAGGTCTTCCTGATGGATGAGCCTTTGTCAAACTTGGATGCGAAACTACGGGTATCCATGCGTGCTGAGATTGCTAAGATCCACCGCCGTATCGGAGCAACCACTATCTACGTTACCCACGACCAAACCGAGGCAATGACCTTGGCCGACCGCATTGTTATCATGTCGGCGACTAAAAATGAAGCAGGTACGGGAACTATCGGTCGTATCGAGCAAGTTGGAACTCCGCAAGAGCTCTACAACGAACCAGCTAACAAGTTTGTTGCAGGCTTCATCGGCAGTCCAGCTATGAACTTCTTTGAAGTGACAGTAGCTGGCAATAAACTGACCGACGGCGACCAGCTCAATCTTACTCTGACGGGTGGTCAAGAAAAGCTTTTGACAGAAAAAGGCTACCAAGGTAAAAAGGTAATCTTAGGTATTCGGCCAGAAGATATTTCAGCGGACTTGATTGTAGAAGATACTTTCCCTGGCGATGTGGTTGAGGCGGAAGTTGTCGTGTCAGAGTTGCTGGGTAGTGACTCAGTGCTCTACTGTAAGGTGGGTAGCCAAGAGTTTTCAGCCAAGGTAGATGCTTCCAATTATCTGGAGCCGGGTTCGAAGCTTCGCTTCACCTTCAAATTACCTAAGAGTCATCTGTTTGATAGTGAGACTCAAAAACGAATTACTTTGTAAAACAACCTAAAATGAACTGACTGACTTTATTTTAGGATAAAAGAAACGTCACAGAGAAGGAGTGATCAGACTTTTAAAAGTTTAGGATTTTAATCAAATATAGGTGGACATTTATCCCAAGGAATAACACAGGAAAAACGACTAATTATTTTATCGGTCAAATATGCAGATAAAAGCTGTTCAGGTCAGCTTGGTATCTTAATTTTAAAGGAGAAAAACAAATGAAAATGAAGAAATTGCTTTGTTCATTGGTAGCAGGAGCTGCAGTGCTTACGTTAGCAGCTTGTGGAGGTGGCGGCTCAGATAAAGCGGCTAGCTCTGGTGACAAATCTGGCAAGACAGAAATTACTTGGTGGGCATTCCCAGTCTTTACTCAAGAAAATGCCAGCGATGGTGTGGGAACTTATGAAAAATCCATCATTGAAGCATTTGAAAAAGCAAATCCAGACATTCATGTCAACTTGGAAACAATTGACTTCAAGTCAGGTCCAGAAAAAATTACGACAGCTATCGAAGCTGGAACAGCACCAGACGTACTCTTCGATGCACCAGGCCGGATTATTCAATACGGTAAAAACGGTAAGTTGGCAGACTTGAACGACCTCTTCACAGATGATTTCGTCAAAGATGTTAACAACGACAACATTATCCAAGCCAGCAAGGCTGGAGACAAAGCTTATATGTATCCAATCAGCTCTGCTCCATTCTACATGGCAATGAATAAGAAAATGTTGGAAGATGCAGGTGTTCTCAACCTAGTTAAAGAAGGATGGACAACAGCTGACTTTGAAAAAGTCTTGAAAGCGCTTAAAGACAAAGGCTATACACCTGGCTCTCTCTTCAGTAACGGTCAAGGTGGTGACCAAGGAACTCGTGCTTTCATCGCTAACCTCTATGGTGGATCTGTTACAGATGAAAAAGTAACTAAATATACAACTGATGATCCGAAATTTGTCAAAGGTCTTGAAAAAGCAGTGAGCTGGATCAACGATGGCCTCATGATGAATGGTTCTCAATACGATGGCGGAGCAGACATCCAAAACTTCGCTAACGGTCAAACTTCTTACACTGTTCTTTGGGCACCAGCACAAAATGGTATTCAAGCTAAATTGTTGGAAGCAAGTAAAGTAGAAGTGGTAGAAGTACCATTCCCATCAGACTCAGGCAAACCTGCTCTTGAATACCTTGTAAACGGCTTTGCAGTCTTTAACAACAAAGACGACAAGAAAGTAGAAGCAGCTAAGAAATTCGTGCAATTCATCGCTGATGACAAAGAGTGGGGTCCTAAGAACGTTGTTCGTACAGGTGCCTTCCCAGTTCGTACATCATTTGGCAAACTCTATGATGACAAACGTATGGAAACAATCAGCAGCTGGACTCAATACTACTCACCATACTACAACACCATTGACGGCTTTGCAGAAATGAGAACACTTTGGTTCCCAATGTTGCAATCTGTATCTAATGGAGATGAAAAAGTTGAACCTGCTTTGAAGACATTTACTGAAAAAGCAAACGAAACGATTACTAAAAAATAAGCAAGTTTAAAATCCGCCCCTTTTTCTGTTGTCAGTCTCTAAAAATAGAAAAAGGGGTATTTTGTTAGAAAATCTTGAAAGAGGGGTACCTCATTGTGAAAGTCAATAAAATCAGAATGAAAGAAACCCTAGTATCATATGCGTTTTTAGCTCCAATTCTGGTATTCTTTACAGTATTTGTTTTAGCGCCTATGATAATGGGATTTATCACTAGTTTCTTTAACTATACAATGACTTCATTTACATTCGTTGGTTTTGATAACTATATTCGGATGTTCAATGATCCAGTTTTTGTGAAGTCGCTCATTAATACAGTCATTATTGTAATCGGCTCTGTGCCGGTAGTTGTGCTCTTCTCTTTGTTTGTAGCTTCACAGACCTATGAGATGAATGCTGTTTCTCGCTCCTTTTACCGTTTTGTCTTCTTCCTGCCAGTTGTTACAGGTAGTGTTGCCGTGACGGTTGTGTGGAAGTGGATCTATGATCCCCTGTCTGGTATTTTGAACTTTGTTTTGAAATCTGGTCACATCATCAACCAAAACATTTCTTGGTTGGGAGACAAACAGTGGGCCTTGGCTGCTATCATCGTTATTTTGCTGACAACATCTGTCGGTCAGCCAATCATTCTCTATATTGCAGCTATGGGAAATATCGACAACTCTCTAGTGGAGGCTGCGCGTGTGGATGGGGCGACAGAGATGCAAGTCTTTTGGAAAATCAAATGGCCGAGCCTTTTGCCAACAACGCTCTATATCGCTATCATCACAACTATTAACTCATTCCAATGTTTCGCCTTGATTCAGCTGTTGACATCAGGTGGACCAAACTATTCAACTAGTACGCTTATGTACTATCTATATGAAAAAGCCTTCAAGCTATCTGAATATGGCTATGCAAACACCATGGGAGTCTTTCTGGCGATTATGATTGCGATTATCAGTTTCGCCCAGTTCAAGATCCTCGGTAATGATGTGGAATATTAAAGAAAGGAGCAGGAATATGAAACCCAAAAAATTTAATTCATTTAAAGTGTTCTCATCTGTGATTTTAGCACTTTTGACCGTGCTCTTTGTCTTTCCATTCTACTGGATTCTGACTGGAGCTTTTAAATCTCAGCCAGATACAATTATGATTCCGCCTCAATGGTGGCCACAAAATCCGACAGCAGAAAACTTCCAGCAATTAGCCGTTCAAAATCCAGCTTTGCAGTGGATGTGGAACAGTGTCTTCATTTCGCTGGCGACCATGTTCTTGGTGTGCGCGACGTCATCTTTAGCTGGTTACGTTTTGGCTAAGAAACGCTTTTACGGGCAACGGATTCTCTTTGCCATCTTTATCGCAGCTATGGCCTTGCCTAAGCAGGTTGTCCTAGTACCTCTAGTGCGGATTGTCAATTTCATGGGAATCCACGATACCCTTTGGGCAGTGATTTTACCTTTAGTTGGCTGGCCTTTCGGGGTCTTCCTTATGAAGCAGTTTAGTGAAAATATCCCGACAGAGCTTCTGGAATCAGCTAAGATCGACGGTTGTGGTGAAATCCGGACCTTCTGGAGTGTAGCCTTTCCTATCGTCAAACCAGGCTTTGCTGCTCTGGCTATCTTCACCTTTATCAACACTTGGAATGACTACTTCATGCAGCTCGTAATGCTGACCTCGCGGAACAATCTGACGATTTCGTTAGGGGTTGCGACTATGCAGGCTGAGATGGCAACCAACTACGGTCTGATTATGGCCGGTGCGGCTTTGGCGGCGGTGCCAATCGTAGCAGTCTTCCTCATCTTCCAAAAATCCTTCACCCAAGGGATTACTATGGGAGCTGTCAAAGGATAAGGCACTCAATAGAGGAAATAAAACTATGATTTTTGATGATTTAAAAAATGTAACTCGGTACAAGGGCCTTCATCCGAATCTGGATAAAGCGATTGATTATCTCTATGAGCACCGCAAAGACAGTTTTGACTTGGGACGCTATGAAGTGGATGGAGATAAGGTCTTTCTCTTGGTTCAGGAAAACACGCTTAATCAAGAGACCAATGATCAATTTGAATATCATAAAAAATATGCAGATTTTCATCTGTTAGTAGCAGGGCATGAATATTCTGTCTATGGTAGCCAGATGGTCGATGAGGCAGTGGCTTTTGATGAAGAGGCAGATATCGGCTTTGTTCATTGTCAAAATCGTTATCCTCTCTTGTTGGGTTACCATAATTTTGCGATTTTCTTTCCAGGAGAGGCCCATCAGCCAAATGGCTATGCGGGTCTGGAAGAAAATGTCAGAAAGTATCTTTTTAAAGTTTTAATAGACTAGCCCTAGGTTAGCGAGATTTTTGAGTGTGCCAGGCTGGCAGAGAAAGGAGAAACTTATGTCAGATAAAGGAACAGGACTCATCAGAGCTATATTTGATACGGATAATTTTTTCATGCAAATCTGTGAGAAAATCCTGGATTTGATAACGGTCAATCTTCTCTTTCTCTTGTCTTGTCTGCCCTTGGTGACCATTGGGATTGCCAAGATCAGCCTCTATCAAACACTTTTTGAAATCAAGGGAAACCGTCGAGTAAAAGTAATCAGAACTTACACTCGAATCTTTCGAGAAAATTGGAAGCAAGGACTCAAACTGGGCTTGCTGGAATTGGCTTTAGTCGGCTTCAGTCTCTTTGACCTCCTGCTTTTTCGGACGCAGGAAGCCCTGTCTTTCCAAGTTTTAAAGGCGGTTTGTTTTGGAATGATTATTTTTACAATCCTGCTTTCTCTTTGCGTTTATCCCTTGGCTGGTAAATTTCTCATGTCTTTTAGAGACGTTTTACAGACCAGCCTAGTGATTGTAAGTCTGAATTTCCCTTGGTTCTTTGTCATGATGGCACTTATAGCCGCGATCCTTGTCATCATCTATAGTTCAGGCTTTGTGTTGCTGTTAGGATTTTCTCTCTTTGCCTTTATCGGCTTTGCAGGTCTGGCTTTTTTGCAGCTTCCTATTTTGGAAAAAATCTTCGCTAAATACAGCAGTCTATAATCTACAATTAGTACATTTGGAGAAAATTTGAAAATGAAAGATTTAAAGAAATATCACGGTGTCATACCGGCTTTTTATGCCTGTTATGACGAGGAGGGTGAAATCAGCCCGGAGCGGACTCGCGCTTTGGTGGAGTATTTCATCGACAAGGGCGTGCAAGGTCTCTATGTCAACGGCTCGTCAGGCGAATGTATCTACCAGAGCGTGGCCGACAGAAAAGTAATTTTGGAAGAAGTAATGAAAGTTGCTAAGGGCAAACTGACCATCATTGCTCACGTAGCCTGCAATAATACTAAAGACAGTATCGAGTTGGCCAAACACGCTGAAGCTCTAGGAGTTGATGCCATTGCGGCTATTCCGCCGATTTATTTCCGTCTGCCAGAATACTCTGTCGCTCAGTACTGGAATGATATCAGTGCGGCTGCCCCACATACCGATTTTGTGATTTATAATATTCCGCAATTGGCTGGTGCAGCGCTAACTCCGAGTCTTTATAAGGAAATGCTGAAAAATGAGCGCGTGATTGGGGTGAAAAATTCCTCTATGCCAGTTCAGGATATCCAGACTTTTGCAACACTTGGAGGCAGTGACCATTTGGTCTTTAACGGTCCAGATGAGCAGTTCTTGGGCGGTCGTCTCATGGGAGCAGCAGCAGGAATTGGTGGTACCTACGGGGCTATGCCAGAACTCTTCCTCAAGCTTAATCAACTGATTGCAGACAAGGAACTAGAAAGAGCCAAAGAGTTGCAGTTTGCCATTAACGACATTATCGGCAAGCTAACCAGTGCTCACGGCAATATGTATGCTGTTATCAAAGAGGTTCTCAAGCTCAACGAAGACCTGAATATTGGATCTGTCCGTGCTCCTTTGACGCCAGTCGTAGAAGCAGACCGTCCAGTCGTAGAAGCAGCAGCGGCCTTGATCTGTGAGACCAAGGAGCGCTTCCTCTAAAAAGAAAGAAGGATGCTTATGGGAAATTATGTTACGATTGATATTGGCGGTACCAATATCAAATACGGCCTGATAGACGACAAAGAAACGCTAGTAGAAGCCCATGAAATACCTACGGAAGCCCATAAGGGCGGACCAGAGATTATGCGTAAGGTTCAAAAGATAGTTGCTGATTATGCGCAGGCTGGTTCGATTGAGGGGATTTGTATCTCCTCAGCTGGAATGGTTGACCCAGACAAGGGAGAAATCTTTTACGCTGGCCCTCAGATTCCTAATTATGCTGGGACGCAATTTAAGAAGGTCTTGGAGGAGGAATTTTCCATTCCTTGCGAGATTGAGAACGACGTCAACTGTGCCGGTCTGGCTGAGGTCATGTCTGGCCATGGTAAAGGAGCAAAAATTGCTGTCTGTCTGACGATTGGGACAGGGATTGGAGGCTGTCTAGTAGCGGATGGTCAAGTTTTTCACGGCTTTAGCAACTCAGCCTGCGAAGTAGGCTATCTGCACCTGCCGGACGGAGCCTTTCAGGATGTGGCTTCGACCACAGCCTTGGTCCAATATGTCGCTGACTTGCACGGAGATGATCCCTCTCTCTGGAATGGTCGCAGGATTTTCAAAGAAGCGACCGAGGGCAATACCTTCTGTATCAAAGGAATTGACCGCATGGTAGGCTATCTGGGGCAGGGCATTGCCAATATCTGCTATGTCGTCAATCCGGAAATCGTCATCTTGGGAGGTGGTATCATGGGACAAGAGGCCATCCTCCGACCTCGTATCCAAGCGGCTCTCAAGGATGCTCTGGTGCCGAGCATAGCTGAGAAGACCAAACTAGCCTTTGCCTATCACCAAAATACGGCAGGCATGTTTGGGGCCTACTACCACTTTAAAAATAAACATCAGTAATCCAAGTAAACCTGAGGAGTGACCTCAGGTTTCTTGTGTTTTAGTAATGCTTCTTCCATCGACAGTTAGACGACTTTCAAGTGGCTGGGGTGAGTTGGGTCTGGTTCAGATTTTAAGGAGTTACATAGGAAACCAGTACAACCAGAATCTTACTCTAAGCCAGTTTAGTCATTGTTTAGAGTAAGGCTGTAAAGAACATGCAAAAAATCCAACAGGGTTCTGCTGGATTTTATTGATGTCTGCGGTAATACCCATTGAGTTTGTGGTTTTCCCAGTAACTGTTGAAGATTTTTTCCTTTCTCTCGCGGTCAATTTCCAGGAAAAAGGCGTAAAGTATGTCAATCATCAGCAACATGGGAAATTGAGCTGAGATGCGTTGGATAAACTGCGGTTTGCTTTGAATAGCAACGCTAATGATTTCGGAAAATTCATTTTTGACTTTCTGAGGTTGGCCAGTCACTAGAACTGTTTGGGCTCCCATCTTTTGAGCATCAATCAGACTGTCAATGATAGACAGCGTCTGACCGGAAAGAGAAAATCCGATAACTAGACAGTTCTTATCTAGGATGCTGCTGGTCCAAGCAAAACCATCTGGGTCAGTCAAGGCCTCACAGACGACTCCTAACCGCATAAAGCGCAGCTTCATATCGCGAGCGACTAGACCAGAGCTGCCTGTACCAAAGAAATAAACACGATCGGCTTCCTCAATCAGTTGAGCTACTCGTTGTAGCTTCCCTTCGTCGACCAATTCTTCGGTTTGCTGGCGGATTTGTGCATAGCTGCGTAAAATGTGGCGAGATAGATCATGTTGTAGATTTTCGACTTTCTCTTCATGGCCCTGCAACTGGTGAAGGTATTGGAAGTTAAATTCCCGATAGCCCTTAAACCCGCATTTTTTAGCAAAGCGGGTCAAGGCTGCTTGTGAAATGTGCAGAGTGTGAGTTACCTGAAGAGAAGACAAGTCGTCGTAGACACTGTTAGGGTTCAGGAAGTAGTTGGCAATTCGTTTTTCTAAGTCCGTCATACTATCAAAAGAGCTTTCAATTATCGTTAAGATATTTTGATTATTTTCCATAGTTGTTACTTTCTTCGCTAATAATATTATAGGATAAATGTTTTACAGAACATATCTCCATTATAACATAGCTCCGTAAGAATAAAGTAATGCAGAACTGGAAAATACTAGGGGAAGTAGTGTTTATCTGCGCCTCATTCTTTCACAGGTTCTCATTAATAAACTTCCTTGAATCCTATCTTCAGTAGACAAGCAAAACAACGGCAAGACCACGACGAATAGCTTGAAAAGTGTTATAATTTACACAGGAAGAATTCACAGCTGTTTTGGGAAATGAAAGAGATAGTGAAATCAATGGCAAATGCGCATCTTGAAAAAATGCAGCTTCCAATTCTTTCAAATATTTTTTGTCCAACTTGTGGAAATCAGTAGAACTATATTGTGAGGTGTTTATGAAAATGAATGAATTCGGGCAGCCCATCGGGAATGCTCTGCCGGATTTTAAGCCGGGGGAATTGCCCAACCTGGAGCGTATAGAAGGGCGGTATGCTGTCGTTGAGCGTCTGTCCGAGGACAAGCATGGAGCGGATTTATATGAATTGTACGGTCCAGATTCGCCTGCTGATATGTGGACCTATCTCTTTCAAAATCCTGTTCAAAGTCAGGATGAGTGGTCGGCCTTGCTAGATCAGATGCTGGCAGCTCCAGATCGTTTTTACTATGCCATTGTGGACAAGGAGAGTGGCAAGGCGCTGGGAACTTTCGCTTTAATGAGGATTGACCGAGGCAACCGTGTCATTGAGGTGGGGTCTGTGACCTATTCGCCCAAGCTGAAGCGCACCAGACTGGCTACTGAAGCCCAGTACTTGCTGGCGCGCTATGTCTTTGAAGAGTTGGAGTATCGCCGCTACGAATGGAAATGCGATGCACTCAATCAGCCTTCAAGGCGCGCAGCAGAAAGGCTTGGTTTTACCTACGAGGGCACTTTTCGTCAGGCAGTTGTTTATAAGGGGCGCAACCGAGACACTGACTGGCTGTCCATGATTGACAGCGATTGGCCTGCCGTCAAGAGTCGCCTGGAGAAATGGCTGAACCCAGACAATTTCGATGAAAATAGGCAACAAATAAAAGCCTTGTCTGAGTTTTAAAATAAGAAGCAGTAATCCTTGCTGTAGACCGAGCTAAGAAGGATTTCTAACTCGCGGCAAGAATCAAAATACTACTCTTCAAAAAACAAATTCAAACCATCATGTTTGTATTGCTTTGTCGTACTTTTAATACTTCCTTGCAGAAGTTTCAGCTACAATCTCAAAACGGTGTTTTAAACTATCTGCGGCTAGCTTCCTAGTTTGCTCTTTGATTTTTGTTGAGTAGCAACAAAAATCTCTCAAGAATGAAGGAAGATTGTGAGTCAAGGAAAGATTATCAACATTTTTGGTTTTCTGGTGTCGGCATCAAGGATGCAGGAAGCGAATATTCAGGACGTCAGCTGGAGCGGTGATTTGGCTCCGATTGGTAAAATCGAGAAAACCCGTCGTTAGACTATTTCTGACCTCAAAGAAATCGCCTACTACATCAAAATGAGGCTCGAAGAAGTCGAATGGGAAAGGCTAGTTCAGATGATGAAGGTGAAGTAAGATGCCAAAGTCGTTAAAAGTTCACAACAAAAATAGGAGATATAAGATTAGCTTAGGGCTTATTTAACGGGAATGATAGGGTTCGTTGATGTAACGAAGTAAGAAAATAGTGTTCAAGAGAGGAGTCTTCTTCTCTTTTTGCTTTTTAATTTTGATAAAAAGCGAGAATTTTCTGAAAAATTTTGGTATAATGAAACGAACTACAGATAAAGGATGAGAAAGAATGACCTTAGTTTATCAATCAACACGTGATGAAAAGAATAGAGTAACAGCTAGCCGGGCGATTCTGCAAGGCTTGGCGACAGACGGCGGGCTCTTTACGCCCATTACCTATCCGCAGGTCGATTTGGACTTTGCCAAGCTCAAAGACGCTTCATATCAAGAAGTAGCTAAGCTGATTCTGTCTGCTTTTTTGGATGATTTTTCTGAAGCAGAGTTGGATCACTGTATCAACTATGCCTACGACAGCAAGTTTGATGATGCAGCCATTGCTCCCTTGGTCAAGCTGGATGGTCAGTACAATCTAGAGCTTTTCCACGGAGCGACCATTGCCTTCAAGGACATGGCTTTGTCCATCCTGCCTCACTTGATGACAACCGCAGCCAAAAAGCACGGCTTGGAAAATAAAATTGTCATTTTGACGGCGACTTCTGGCGACACAGGCAAGGCGGCTATGGCAGGTTTTGCGGACGTTCCTGGGACTGAAATCATCGTCTTTTATCCGAAAGACGGTGTCAGCAAGGTCCAAGAGCTGCAAATGACGACGCAGACAGGTGCCAATACGCACGTGGTTGCTATTGACGGGAACTTTGACGATGCCCAGACTAATGTCAAGCACATGTTCAATGACACAGACCTAAGAGCTCGTCTCTTGGAGCACAAACTCCAGTTTTCATCAGCTAACTCTATGAATATCGGCCGTTTAGTGCCTCAGATTGTCTACTATGTCTATGCTTATGCTCAGTTAGTGAAGACGGGAGAAATCACAGCAGGAGACGAGGTCAACTTTACAGTTCCGACTGGGAACTTTGGTAATATTCTAGCTGCCTACTATGCCAAGCAAATCGGTCTGCCGGTTGGCAAGCTGATCTGTGCATCGAATGAAAACAATGTCCTGACCGACTTCTTCAAGACTCAGGTTTATGATAAGAAGCGGAGCTTCAAGGTGACATCTAGTCCGTCCATGGATATTTTGGTTTCTTCTAACTTAGAGCGTCTCATTTTCCATCTTTCTGGGAACAATGCAGAGAAAACAGCTACTCTGATGGCTGCTCTCAATGAGCATGGACAGTATGAACTGACGGACTTTGACGCTAAGATTTTAGAACTCTTTGCGGCTGACTATGCGACAGAAGAAGAAACAGCAGCTGAAATCAAGCGGGTTTATCAAGTGTCCAACTATATCGAAGACCCTCATACAGCCGTTGCGTCTGCTGTCTATCAAAAATATCTGGCAGAGACAGAGGATCAGCGTAAGACGGTTATCGCGTCTACCGCTAGTCCTTATAAATTCCCAGTCGTGGCTGTTGAGGCTGTGACTGGTCAGTCAGGACTTAGTGACTTTGAGGCTTTGGACCAACTGCACGAACTTTCTGGCGTAGCCCTGCCACCAGCTGTGGACGGCTTAGAAACAGCCCCAGTGCGTCACAAAACCACAGTCGCTGCCGACCAAATGCAGGCCGCAGTCGAGGACTACTTGGGATTGTAAAAAATGCTTAAAAAGCCTAAAATCAGCTGGATATCTGGCTGATTTTTTCTTAGGACGTCCAACGAAAGAAAGTGATGTAGCTGATGCTTAAAAGGAAGAATTTTCTCTATGACGACTTATAAAAAAATCATGCATATCGCCTTGCCGGCTATGGCGGAGAACTTTTTGCAGATGCTCATGGGAATGGTCGACAGTTATCTGGTGGCCAGTCTTGGGCTGATCGCTATTTCCGGTGTCTCAGTGGCTGGCAACATCATTACGATTTATCAGGCAATTTTTATCGCGCTGGGGGCTGCTATTTCCAGTCTCATTTCCAAGACTCTGGCGCAAGGGGACAAGGAGTGTTTGGCCTATCATACAGCTGAGGCTATCAAGCTGACGCTGCTATTAAGCTTTCTCTTAGGTCTGCTTTCTCTGCTCTTTGGCAGGCAGATGCTGGATCTTCTGGGGACAGAAAAGGCGGTGGCTGAGGCGGGCGGCCTTTATCTGGCTTTGGTTGGCGGGACCATTGTCCTGCTAGGCTTGATGACTTCCTTTGGAGCTCTGGTTCGGGTTATGCGCAATCCAAGAGTTCCCATGTATGTCAGTCTTCTGACCAACGTCCTCAATGCCCTCTTTTCCGGTCTGGGGATTTACGTCTTTCAGCTAGGCATTGTCGGTGTAGCGCTGGGAACGGTGCTAGCTCGGTTGGTCGGTGTGCTGATTCTCTGGCGGGAGCTGGATTTGTCCACAATTCGCTGGAGCTGGGGCTTAGATGGAGAGCTCTTGCGTCTGTCTCTACCGGCTGCTGGAGAGCGGCTCATGATGCGGGCGGGTGATGTAGTAATCATCGCCATTGTGGTTACCTTTGGGACGGATGCAGTAGCAGGGAATGCCATTGGTGAAGTTCTGACTCAGTTTAACTACATGCCAGCCTTCGGGGTCGCGACAGCAACGGTCATGCTGGCAGCCCATGCGGTTGGCGAGGGAGATATGCAAGCGGTCGGTCGGATTCGTCAGCGGAGTTTTTGGCTGTCTTTTGCTTGCATGCTGCCCTTGGCTTTAGGGATTTTCGCCCTTGGTCGGCCGCTAACCTTGCTTTATACGGACAATAGCGGAGCTCTTGCAGCCAGTCTTTTAGTCATATTCTTTTCCTTGCTGGGCACTCCCATGACAGTAGGAACTGTGATTTACACAGCGATTTGGCAGGGGCTGGGCAATGCTAAGCTTCCCTTTTATGCTACGACGATGGGCATGTGGCTGATTCGGGTTATCGCTGGCTATTTGCTGGGAGTGACTTGTGGCTGGGGGCTGGCTGGAGTTTGGGTCGGCACCCTTTTGGACAATGGCTTCCGCTGGCTGCTTTTAAAAACCTTATATCATAGAAAAATGAGGAAAATCACATGACAACAACTTTTATTTGGGATTTGGACGGCACCTTGCTGGACTCCTACGATGCTATTTTGGCGGGAATTGAGGAAACCTATGCTCACTATGATTTGGACTTCGACAGGGCTAGTATTCACAGCTATATCCTAAAGCACTCTGTCCAGAAGCTCTTGGAGGAAGTGGCATCTGAGAAAGGTCTGGACGCTGCCGAGATGAATGTCTTTCGTGGAGCAAGTCTAAAGGAAAAGAATGCTCAGGTTCATCTGATGGAAGGAGCGGCAGAGATTCTGGCCTGGGGTGAGGAGCAGGGCATTGCCCAGTTCGTCTATACCCACAAGGGACTCAATGCTCATCAAATCCTGAAAGACTTGGGAATTCATAACTATTTTACAGAAATCATCACAACTGCCAACGGTTTTGAACGCAAGCCCCACCCAGAGGGTGTTGACTATTTAGTTGAGAAATATGGTCTAGACAAGCAGAAGACTTACTATATCGGCGACCGGACGCTGGATGTGGATGTTGCTGTTAACAGTGGCATCCAGAGCATTAACTTCTGTGACTACCGACCGGAAATCAATCAGAAAATAGAGAAGTTGATGGATATCAAGCAATTGTTTACAAGATAAAAAGCAGACTAAAACTGATCTACTGTCAGTCTAGCCTGCTTTTTCTTTTACATATTTTCGATATGTAGCTCTAGTAAGAACTCAAGCGCCTCGGGAGTACAGTTCTTTTTTTCTATAGGAATGCCGACATTTGGCCCCAACATGATATAAAAATCATCCTTGGTATTAAAAACTTTGACGATATCATCATAGCTATAAAGAAACTCTCCTCGTTTACTTTTCACAGAAAAGTTATCTTTCTCAAATATAAGAGTTTGCTCCATATCCTTCCAGAAAGGAGTTTTTTGATAGGCTTTCTTTATCTGAAAGTCCGTACCAAAGTACATTACTGGGAATATAATCAAAGATGTAAATAGCACGGTAAAGAAAGAAAAGCGCCTCAGGTTTTCAGGTAGGAAGGTTAGATAGAGAGCCAGGATTCCTATAAAGATGAGAATATTTAGTAAAAATCCTTTTCCACGTATGAAAACAGACCATGCAAATCGTTGATAGACTTCCTCAGTCACAAGAGTTGGAATGGTTATTGGGAACATCTTTTACCTCCTAGTTTTTATTATTATACCATAGAAGAGCGATAAGATATAGCTGCCCCTTACTAGGCGATACGAGGCAAGGGAGGTTTCTTTTAGAGAAGGCGAGAGATATTCCCATTTTTATCTAAAACCAGTACATCTGGCATACTTAGGCTGCGCCAGAAGTCATAATCAATGCTGGAGTCAAATGCGCTCAGCAAGATGCAAATCAGATTGCCGTGGGAACTGATGATAATTTCTTCGTTTTGATGTTTGCTTTCTAGCTCATGAAGAAGAGCTAAGGCACGCTGTTGAGCTTGTTGATTGGACTCACCATCAACAAGTGAAAATGTTGGTTGTGACCAAAGTCGCCTGAGGCGCTTTTCAAAGTCTTGATCCGTAATTACTTGGCTGCTTAGTTTTCGCTCTACTAAGCGCTTGTCGGTTTGAATGGAGAGTTTAAGGCTTTGAGCCAAAGGCTCAACCGTTTGGATGGCTCTTTGATAGTGGCTGGAATAAATGGCGGTAATGGGTTTGTCTGCTAAAAATTCAAGTTGTGCTAAGGATTCTTGTCCCTTGTCTGATAATGGTCGGTTGATTTCATCAGGTGTATAGTTAGAATGCGCATGGCGGATAAAATAGTAGGTATTGTTCATAAGATGATTATAGCAAAATTTAAATCTCAATTCATTTTCTACCTATTTTCCACGCCACCTTTTCTGTCTTTGTCTGCCTTTCGTGTTATAATAACCACTCCTCACTGAGCAGTCTATTAGTTAAAAGGTTGCGAGCGAATTTTCTTTCACTCGTTTCATAATTCTCCGATAAATCGGTAGTGAAGTTCAACCGTCACTTGGCGATTCTTACCACGCCCCGTTGGCTGATGGACGATGATTTTGTCGATTAGCTCATTCACTAACTGAGTCGTCAAGGTTTCAAGGTTCGTGTATCGGCGAATGGTTTGCATAAATTTGTCGACATTTTCCTTGGATTCAGTTTGGCTAATCAAAACCTCTTGAAGCTTTACAATTTGCTGGTTGAGTTCAGCTTGCTCGCTCTCGTAACTATCTGCCAGTTTTCGAAATCGATCGTCGCTAATTTCGTCCAGCAGTTGCTTTTCATAGAGTTTTTGAATAATAGTATCCAACTCCTTCGAACGCTTTTTGAAACGAGATAACTGTTTACGAAGCCTATCTTGTTTCTTAATCTCTCGAATATCAAAGCGAGATTTCAGCTTTTTAAGAAGCTGTTTCTCGTCAAAATGAATAGCTGAGATTAGTTGCTGGAGGTCTCTCAAAACCAATTCCTCTAGAACTTCTTTCCGAAGATAATGTGAACCCGAACAGGTATCACCAGCCCGACGGTGGTGGTAACACTTATAGTGGTCAAGATTGATGTCGTCTTTCTGTTGTGGGCAAAAACTAAGCTTGTGTCCATTCTCGCAGAAGACTAAACCTGCAAATAGATTTTCGTGACCAGGCTTGTCTTTCCAATTGTATCGCTGACTGACTCGCTTATGACCGAGCATTTTTCGAACCATTTCGAAATCTTCTTTCGAAATAAGTGCTTCGTGAGCGTTTGGAAAAATCAGCCAATCTTCTCGAGGGCGTAGTTTACAATTCCGTTGTTTATAGGAAATCTTTGCTGTTTTCAGATTGATGGTTGCCCCAGTGTATTCCTCCTTTTCGAGCATCTGGTAAATCATCTGATTTTTCCAGTAAAAAGGGTCTGTTTCAATAATCCGATAATTCGAAAGCCCTAACTTTTTCTTGTAATTAGCAGGGGTCAAAATCTTGTCTTTCCGAAGTCTGCGAGCAATCTCCATTAACGATATTCCTGCTAAATATTCCCTAAATACTCGCTTCACAATCTGGCTGGCGTAGTCGTCAACCAACCACTCTTTAGGGTTGTCTGGATTCTTAAGATAACCATATGGTGCGATCCAGCTGATTTTCTCGCCAGTTTTCGCCTTGGTGTGTTTAGACAACTTAATTTTCTCGCTACATTGAAGCGAATACCAGTTGTTAAACAGGGACACCAAAGGTGCAAGATAGGCGTCTTGGCTGTTGCGTTTGTTGCTATCTAAGTTTTCGTTCAAGGAGATGAAGCGGATATTTTTTGATGGAAAAGTGAGTTCAGTTAACTGCCCAGTTAAGAGATAATCTCGGCTAAGACGGCTCAAGTCTTTAACAACAACCGCTTGAATTTTACCAGCCTCAATCAAATTCATCATTAGTTGAAAATCTGGTCGCTGAGCGTTCGAACCTGAAAATCCATCGTCTACGAAGAAGAATGGGCTTGGCAAATTTTCACGCAAGGATACTTGGGCGAGGATTTGTTTCTGATTGGAAATCGAATTACTCTCGCCCTCGTTAGCATCTTCAGCGGATAAACGGCAATAGAGTGCGGTTATCTTATCTGGCAGACTATCCAAATTCTGCGTTTTGATGTCTTTAATTGTCAATGTACTTTTGTTCATAGTGTGCTCCTTTCGATTCACCTATAACCCACTGACAGGATAACTCTGTTGGGTAAGGAAGTCCAGTTAATAAACTGATTTTAGCAGATAAAGTTTATATTTTATGATAGAATGAAGTTAGTAAAATTTGTGAGGTGATGATGTGTTTGACCTTAGTTTTTTAGCTCAAGAACCAATAGTAAGTATTGCTGGAAGCTCCGTAGTGACCGCCACCATCAATTTTTTGGGATATTATTATGGAGAGCGACTTCAGTTTAATAAAATGAAGCAGGAGTTGATTATGGAAAAACTCAACGACCCTAAAAGTATCATTCCTGCAGTTGTTATTGCTCGATGTAAAAACATCAAAGAAATTGCTCAAATAGCTGATAGCTTAGACGATTCTTCTCGAACAAGCCCTGTTGAGTTTTCATCTGAATGGTTCACTCGTTTCTTCGATTCTGCTTCACTGGTCTCAGATAGGGATATGCAAACTATTTGGGCAAAAATACTTAATGGTGAAACCGAAGAAAAAGGGAGATATTCTTTTAGATTCATTGAATCGATGAGGTTATTGAGCAAAGTTGAAGCAGAAATTTTCCTCAAAATTTCCAAACTAGCCGTTCAAACGCCTTTGGGAGGAATTCATATTATTTCTCCCGAGAATGAAGAGATGTTGGAAATTTATAGACAATATGATATTGATGAAGAAGAATTATTGCTTCTTGAAGAATGTGGTTTAATTAATATGGGCGTAGAGGCAACGCACGAGCTTGAATTAGAGAGAGATTTAAGCGGATTTTTCAATGACCAATATTTTGTAAACTTTAGTATCAATCCTGAAAGCAAAATTGAAACATTTGAATTTCATAGCTACTCTCTTACTAGATTTGGAAGTCAGTTATATGAATTGATTGAAGAGACTACTAGCGCTGATTTTATTTTAGATTTAGCCAAAACTCTTAAATCACAGCTAGATGGAGAAATGATTGTTTCTGTTCACAACTATACATTAGAGGAAGGGATTGACGGCAGAATAAGCATGTCACTAGACACTGATAGTGTAATTTAACAAAAATGAGCCCTAAACAGGACTCACAAACCATTTAATTCTTTGATTTGACGGTTTAATTTCTCGACCTGTTTGATGTTTTTAGTTTTGGCAAATTTCACTAAAGTCTCATCTGGAAGTTGGATCTCTCCATTACATCCTCTGCTGTAAAGTTCACTAAATTCCTTAATAACCTCATTCCTATATTTTTCTCGGGATTCAGTTTTTAATTTGTAGTGAAATTTGATAGCATCCATCTGTTTAATAAAAATATGAGTTAGTTTTATCAATAGTCGCATCCGTTTTTCCTCCTAAAAATAAGAAAAACGAAGTAGAACAGTTACAAGCACAGGTCTGTAAGGTTCTACTTCGTTTTATAAGTTATTGAAATTATAACATAAAAATGTATATTTTCAATACTTTTATAGTTCAAATGTTGTTCCGCAGAAGTAGCTTTTCGATGGTTTTCTCGAGATTATCTTTTCCTGTAAACTTTCGCAAAATCACAACTGTTGCTTTCCCAATTTTAAGTTTCTGTTCTTGCATCATCTCGTCCTCCTTGTATAAACTCTGGAAATTCGTCCAGTGTTAGCACTTCAAAAAGCTCCCAATAAGCGTCTAAGTTTTCCTTGATGCGGTTCAAAATGGCCAGCTTGCGTTTTTCATCTGGCACAATCCAAACCACTAGAGGAAATATGTCATTTTCTCGTTGCTCGATACCAGTGTTGAAGTAGGCGATGTATTGCTTACATTTCGAAATCACTCTGCCGAGGTGTTCCGTGGCATTGTCCGCCTCGAAAAAGTAGGTGTCCTCGAAATTCTCAATAGTTACTCTCGCAAATGCATCAGGTTTGAGCGTGAAATGTGAAAACAAGGTCGCAAAACTTCGCCAACATTTAGGTTCAAAGAAAAAGGTTTCAAGCAGAATTTTGCCATCCAAGTGAAGTGCGGTCAGTTCCACGAATAACTGCGTCACAAATAGCTGATGCTTGAGGTGGTTTTGGCTTGGTTCATAACGATTTTTCAGCTTGAGCTTGACGCTTGGTTCAACTTCTCGAAGCTCTTTAATCCCTTTATGTGTGATATGCCAAACATAGGAACCGCTCCCAGCTCGCATGCCACCAATTCGTCGATTAAGATGGTGGATAAGTCCAAGATTCGTCAATTTCTTAGTTAGAAGATTGGCTCGCCTCGTGGCGGTTTTGGGTTTATTTTCCCTGAAATAGAGTTCCACTAATTGCTTAGTTGTGGCATAGCGACAGCGGTTGAGTAGGTTTAGCACCTCATAATCTCGTTTAGTTAATCTCATCTGTCGCCTCCTTTTTTCGTCTTCCAATTCTTGAAGCTTGTTTCTTGGTTGTTTCGAAAGAAATGTCTTCATTTAAGTCAGAGCCGTATCTTTTGAAGCTTTCGCCATAAATCTCATCTTTCTGTCGAAAGGCTGGGGGTGTAGGTAAGGTTTTGGCAGATAACCACTTGAAGGTGTTTTTCACGATTGGCACTCTGGCATAAACCTGAAATGGAGGCAGTTTGTAGAAATCTTCTGCGGATAGTTCAGGCACAAGTTCAGCCATTTCCTTTGCCTCGTCCATTGATAGCCCAAAAATAATCTGGTTGTGGCAGTTGGCGTAAATGGCGTGGCGGAGTTGTTTAGGTAACTGTTTCGAAAACTGATTTGCCAAAATATAGCCAACGCCAAGGCTTCGAGACATGGATAATGCATCGTCTAATGGAACAGGGAGCTTCAGATAATCTGCCACTTCGTCAATATAGATGAAAACTGGCTTTCGAACGGTTTCCTTGGCTCTTAGAAGCGTTAGTTGATACAAGCAGCCCAGTAGGATAGCTCCAATGAATTTGGCGTTTTCTGCCCCTATTAAACCTTTATTAAGTGGTATAAGTAAAATCCGTGACTTGTCAAAAATATCTTTCAGGGAGAAGTTGCCTGAAGATTTGCCGAGAATAGCTCTTAGGGCTGGACGAAGCAAAATCCCTCGAAACTTATTGAGAACAGGCGAAATCATGGTTTGGCGAGCAGAGTCGCTTAAAGTATCATAACCTTGCCAAAAATCCAGCAAGAATGGGTCTGAAATACTCTTCAAAAGTTCGTGCCGAAAGGCTTTGTTAGTTAAGAGATTCGGTAAGTCAAGGAGTATCGAGCCGTCCACTTTTGCCAAAGTATGGAGGCTGTGGCTAAGAATATCCTGCGTGTAAACTCCCCAAGACTCTTCGAAAATCTCCTGAAAAACACCGAGAAGCATATCTGCCACCAACTCGGCTGGCACGCCGAATCTGACCAAATCAAATGGGTTTATCGAAACTGCTTGTCCAGTTTGGCTTGGGTCTAAAATGACCACGTTCTCGTCTCGCTCTTTAGGTAGTCTCTCTAAAATATCCGAGACCAGTGTCGCCTTTGGGTCGATAACCACAGCGGAGCGGTTTTCTCGTGCGTCGGCTAAAATCAGGTTAAGTATGGCGGTGGATTTTCCACTTCCAGTTCCACCCAAAAGCCACGTATGCGACAAGGCTTCTCGTGCTGGAATACCGACAAATCTCGGAGATTTGTCGAGACTATAACCGAAAAGGCGTTTGGTGTTTTGCGAAAATCCAATTGATGGTAAAATGGTTTTAGGCGACAGAGATGACACGCCTGCGTATTGAGCATCGCCAGCTGGTAGACAAAAGAGGCTGGCGAGTTCAATGCTTGAAAGAATCGTCTGGAAGTGCCACGGCAGATGCCCGTGGTTTAGTTTTTCTGTCGAAGTTGGTTTGGCAGAAAATCTTGCTCCAGCACGCTCTAAAATCCGAAGTGAAGCCAAAACACTTTTCAAAATTTGAATTTCTCGTGCTTTATTGCCAGCTCGAATACCAAGACGTAAGCTAACCTGAAACTGACTATAATGAAGTTTTTCTCGTATCAAAGCCTTACTATCCGACGAAAGTGGTGGAATATTGCCAGTCACTTTTTGCCAAATAGTGGCGTCTGGATTACCGAGGTCTTTGAGAATTGGCTTGGGTGAGGAAGATTTGCCAATAACTAACTGAAGAACAATTTCTTCATTTCTTTTTAGTGTGCCAGTTTGTGATAAGAAACATCGAATCACGTTTTCTGTCTCTTTAGTTTTAAGGGCATAGTGGTGCTTCGAAAGAGTGACGTCATAGGTGGAAGTGACTTTACTTCGTTTGGTTTTTTCGAAACGAACGGTGTTGTGCGAAGCCATCATCTCGGTTAAAAATGGCATATCCAGTGGGTCAGCTCCGATAAGGTGTTTGGCTTTTTCTTGTATTAAACGAATTTCCCAAATAAAGGGCTGCCGACGAGAATAGCCGTTGAGTTGCATCGTGAAGTTACAGACAGACTCAAATTTGAAAGGTCTCGTCCAGTCCATACTTTGCCATGATAAATGCGTTTGTCTTTTCATACTACCTCCAATCTTGATGATGTTTGATGAAAATAATGGTAATGTAAAATCCCAAGGCAAGCAATGAGCCAACTACAAGCTCTAACCAAATATCCGCAAGCAGTTTGACAGCATAGTTGACTAATATCGCTAAAAGACAGGATCCGATAATGTAACTTGTTAGTTTTTTCATTCATCTTGTCCTGCCTTTCGAAAATCTCGAGCATTTTTTGAATACTCTG
Source organism: Streptococcus sp. STC1396 (assembly GCF_058933875.1). Classification (NCBI taxonomy): domain Bacteria; kingdom Bacillati; phylum Bacillota; class Bacilli; order Lactobacillales; family Streptococcaceae; genus Streptococcus; species Streptococcus sp. STC1396. Next base: position 59,365 of record NZ_JBZYCU010000004.1, read on the forward strand.
GCACTGGGTAGTTGGGAATCATAACGTCGCTTTTGATTTCATTTCCCCAAACACTCCAGTTTTTATCTGACGGCACAGAACGCCGAGCGAAAAGCTCCAAGTAGTCTCCGTCTGAACAGCGTTCAATGATGGCGTATTGTTCTTCAGGTTTATGCGAATGGTCTTGGACTGGAAACATACCCCAGTTCATTTGCCCTTTGAACTTGATGGGAGCTTTACCTCGTGTCGCAAAAATGACTTGTTCGGTGCAGTTTCGAAGGTAATTACCGAGACCAAGCCGAGGTTTCACCCAAGTAAAAATGGATTTTGGCTCGAAGCCCCAAGCTCGCGCAACGTCGAAAGATTGTTCAAGGACGGCTGGATATGTCCAGAGCCAGAGATGGGCATCGTCTTCGGCGAGGTCGGCAACTGGTATTTTTTTGATGTCTTCCACGGCCATCAATTTATAGTGCTTGATAGCTCCGTGAGTTCCTTTTTGAGCTACGTCCCAAGGTGGGTCGGCAAGAATAGTCTTGAACTTTTTCGGGGAGTGTTGATTGATAGTATGTTGATGTTTTGTCATTTTGAAATCCTTTCTGTCTGGTGTGACGCTCTGACTTTACCTTAAATCTTGCCAAAATCAAACCATAAGCAAAAACAGCTTTCAGAGCGATGCGAAAGTCAAGAACAGAGGTCAGGCGGAGCTTTTCCGCCTGACTTGTTCGCTGTTGTGAGAAATATAACAAACTGTCTTAAAAGTTCCTTCTTTCGTGGTTGAGGGTTTCTAATAGCTTCTTCTGAGCCACCAGAAAATCCTCGTTGATAGCTTGGCGAGTTTCGAGAAATTCTACCAAAGCAAGTTCTTCTTCGGTAAAAAGCTCTGAAGTCTCAGCCTTTGGCTTTTCTTCCTCTTCATCATCTAAGGCAACGAGAGTCATCCCTAGAACACACAGAGCCGAAAGCGCCATAAGGGCAATTAAATTCCAGTCCATAGAAGCCTCCTACTTGAAACGACGAGCCGAAGCGTAAGTGAATGTCTTGATAATAAAGTCCACTCGCTCCTGAGCTTGAGGATTATGAGCTAATATCTGAACTTCCAACTCCGAAAGCGTGGTAACTTTATTCAAGATATCTTGAGCCAAGATTTCGTTCGCTTGAATAACTGCCATATCTTGGTTGAGTTGGCGAGCGATTGCCATTTTCTGCGGACTAAGGGCGGAGGACCGTAAAACTTCAGGTGTTTGCGATTTTTGTGGTAGATGTGACATGATTGGTCTCCTTTTGATATAATTGGGTTAGCTAACTTGATTACAGTATATCAAGTTTGAAAGTCTAAATTTTGCCAAAGTTTTGCGATTTTATTGCGAAAAAAGGAGAGCGTTCATGTTTACACTTCAAAATTTACTTCACTTGCTAGAAAAAGAAAAACGTGGCTGGAAAAATCCAACCACGATGACAAAAGCTATTTTGATGGCACTTATCGACTTCAATTATCAAAGTGATATTGCTTCGAAAATATTTTCTGGTGTTAATCAGGGGAGGAATATCTTTTTTGAAATAGAGGACGTGATTTCTGATGAGGGGTTCGAAGCATATCTTTCTGGCGCTGAATCAAGACTTCGCAGCCAAAACTTTCGTGAAGGCAATTTTGACACCCAGAAGATGATTGAGATGACTTACCAACTCCTGAAAGAATCTACTAATTTGAGTCAAGATATTTACCAAGGCTTGCTTCATTCTTATGCAAAAAATAAAGAGAAACGACCGTATTTGTTCTTAGTGGAATGCTTTTACTATGCCTTAGCTTGTCGTCACAATAATACTGTGAACTATAAAACCGCAAATATTTTTGAAGTTAAATATCCTCAAGCCTTGCCAGCTTGGGATAGAGATTTAGATGGCACCTTACTTGAAGAAACTCTTTCGCCTAAATTTTGGGCAACCATTGAGCAGATGACCGTCAAAGAAATTGCCGTTTTCAAAACCGTGGCAAAGTTGGTGATTATCGATGAAGATGAGGAATATTACCTTTACGCCCCTATTACTGATGCAGAAATTCAACTTTATAAAGAGTTTGGTGTCGGCAATGCGGAATTTCTTTTAATGGAGGAGTTTGGGCTTATCAATATTGGAGCAAGGGTAGCTAACCCCGTTTCAGTTGAGGAGGAGCTAGCTGGTTTCCAAAATGATAATCTTGTTTTTGCGTTCAAAACAGATAGGGAACCATTTGATATTACTTATAGGAGTTATAAGTTTACAACCGTTGGCTTGAAACTTTTGGACATTTTAGAGATTGAAACGGATAATACTTTCTTTGAGCAGTTAGCTAAACTTTTTGTTCAACAACATACCCATTTGCCGATTGATTTCTATCTCGCTCCAGTTGAGGTAATGGAGGATGCGGAAAATATGGAGGAGTTGGAAGAATATCGGTTGAGGTAGTTCTAAACGTTTCATTCCTTTACAAAATCTAAAGTAACTTTTGACAAAATTCTTGTTCGGTTTCGCTATCAATAATCGCTTGTAGTTTTGTGCTAAATTTTCTAATTGTGGCGTTAATTTCGTCTATTTCAGTATGTTTGGTAAATTGCTCGAACCTCGTTACTGTAAACCCCATAACGCCATTTTTAACGGTTAAATTGTTAAGGAATACTGGTAGGCTGATAGCAGGCAGGTACGCCCCAAGTTCATCGAACTCCCACTCTGACATTTCTGGTATCAATCCCCAGAAGATTTGTTGGCGGATTTTGTTGCCAATTTTTGTTAATTCTTGTTTAACGTTATTTTCTAAAATAATTGAGTGTTTTAAATTAAAACTTGGTAAATACTGAAAGCTTGGTGATGTTCGCCTTACTTCAATCTTTGGTTTATGGCTCAGCTTAACTGTTTGAATGCTGGAATTTATATTTTCTATTCATCTATCGAAATAGTACCCAGACGCCCTGAAAATACCTCAGAATAGATAATAAGTCGCCTGACGAAACACCTAAAAAACGGCGACACTCTGCCAACCAAATCTCACGCGAAGCGAATAGCGATGCGAATATTAAAATCAAGTAAAAACGACTGAACTTCTCGGCCGTTTTCGTATGTTGTCCTACTTTTCAAGGCTATCTGTCGCCCAAATTTCAGCCGTCTGAGACATTAACTCTCGAGTGTAATCTGAAGAGAACTCAGTTTGTTCAATCTTGTCCAGTAGATCTTTGATTTCATTTAGATCTTTAATCTGGCGGGTACTTTATCGTCGTCCAAATCGTAAAATGCTTCGAAAGTTTCTTTATCATCGACCAGTCCTCCAATTGAGTTAGGTTGATGCTCTCAGAAAATAACTCTCTTCGCAAGAAAAGTCCAGTGTTTTTCTGAAGAAACTAGCATTTACGAAGCGGCAGGAATATTATGAAAACGGTCTCTAGATATGCTATAATAGAACGAGTAAATTAAATAAACCCGAAGGGTACCCTTCCTTTATTATATTCATAATAAAGGAATCCTATCAGCCCTTCAATATTTTCAGCTGAAAGGTATACCAAAATATGAAGAAAGAACTGGAACGGCTTCTGGCACAAAATGACATCTTTATGGTGGAAGGTGTGCTCAATAAGAATAAATTAGCAGAGCTGGCAAGACAATATAATCCTGAACTTCTCAATCTTTTGATGAGTGATGAGAAAATGTCAAATCATTTCTTTTCAAGGCTTGAAACTGGTGTACTTGTCTTTAAGAAAGATGTCTTTTTGCAGTTTTTGAACAATAAGGAGTTTCTCCCTGACAGCTTTACCGCCTACAAGACTAAAATTGGTTTGGCGACCGGTGACAAGTACCTATCAGAAAATCAGGAAGTTGTCCTGAATTTTCCATACAAAGATTGTGTGCTAGAGGGTGGACAGACTAAGGATGATGCCAAACGACAGGAAATTTTCTTTAACGAGACACTCGCACCGACTGAGATTAATCGTCTGTTAGATGATAAGGTTTTAACTAACTTCAAACGTTTCGATAAAGATGGCGAGCATGAAGTGGAAGAACTCACAGATACAGATAATCTCATCATCAAGGGGAATAATCTTATTGCTCTGCATAGTTTGAAAAAGCGTTTTGCTGGGAAAGTCAAGCTGATTTATATTGACCCACCATATAATACTGGAAATGATGGTTTTAATTATAATGATAAATTCAATCATTCAACATGGTTAATTTTTATGAAGAATCGTTTAGAGGTGGCTCGGGAGTTGCTCTCTGAAAAAGGTATTATCTTCTTGAGTATAGATCGAAATGAATTTGCAGAATTGAAAGTTCTACTGGATGAGGTGTTTAGAGATGGGTATCAAGGGACTGTCATAAATATTTCGGCACCAAACGGTAGAGACTACGGAAATTTTGCTCAAACACATGATTATATACATATATACTCTAAAAATAGAGATAAAGTAGTACTTAACCAACTAGAAGCAGAAAATGATAAATTTAAGAAAGAGGATAGTTTGGGTAGTTATTACCTTCATCCATTATTTAATAGTAATTCAGCATTTCATAGTGAAAATCGTCCGAACCTTTATTATCCTTTTTATATTTCAGATGATTGTGACGTCGAGGGATATTATAGTTTGTCTGTAATTAGAGACGAACAACACACAATTGAAGTATATCCACCTAAGTCTCAGACAGATGGGACACAGTTTGTATGGAGATGGAGTAAAGAAAAAGCGACGAAAGAGAAATACGATTTGGTTGCTCAGAAAAAAACTGATGGTACTTATCGAATTGCTCAAAAAATGAGACCTAAGAAGCAAATAGCTAGAACTGTTTGGAGTGAAACTAGCTTTACAAATAGACGTGGAACTGAGGAGCTTCAGCTACTTTTTGGAGAAAAAGTATTTTCATTTCCTAAACCAGAAAATTTAATTAAAAGAATTATTGAGATTGCTACGAATGAGGGAGATATTGTCCTCGATTATCACCTCGGTTCGGGTACAACAGCAGCCGTCGCCCATAAAATGAACCGTCATTATATAGGTATTGAGCAGATGGACTATATTGAAAAAGTTTCGGTAGAACGTTTGAAAAAGGTTATTGCTGGCGAAAAAGGTGGTATTTCAAAAGAAGTCAATTGGTCTGGTGGCGGTAGCTTTGTTTACGCTGAACTTAAAAATGACGCCCAAGACTTCAAAAATGCTATTTCCGAAGCGACAACAACAGAAGAACTTCTGGAGTTATTTGAAATGGCAAAAAAGTCATCCTTCTTGTCTTATCGCATTGACCCTAAAAAATTAAAACAGACTGACTTTGAACTACTTTCATTAGCAGAACAAAAGCAAATACTATCTGAAATTATAGATAACAATAATCTCTACGTGAATTACTCGGATATTGACGATATTGATTACGGGATTTCCGCTCAAGATAAAAAGCTCAATCATGCTTTCTACAGAAAGGAACAATAAGCCATGCCTTTCATTTACGAAACCTATGACACCGTCAGTCGCTCTGGCTTCAAAAACTTTCGAGTAGATTTGCCAGATTACATTACTAAAAATCTGAAACACTCTTTGCGTCCTTATCAAGAGGAAGCGATTGGACGATATTTATACTATAAAACAGATGAAAATCGTTCGATTCCAGAGCAAGTCCTCTACAACATGGCGACTGGTTCTGGGAAGACGCTTTTGATGGCGGCGGTTATCTTGGAAAAGTACCAGCAAGGCGAGCGAAACTTCATCTTCTTTGTCAATAACGACAATATTCTTACCAAAACTAAGGATAATTTCTTGGAAAGTACTTCTGATAAATACCTCTTTGCGGATAAAATTGTCATGGACGGGCAAATTGTGACCGTGCGTGAAGTAACAGATTTTTCAGATAGCCGTGATGATAGCATCAATATCGTTTTTACCACCATCCAAAAACTCCACCAAGACCTGAATACGCCACGAGAAAATCGCCTATCTTATGGGCAATTTAAGGATATTTCGATTGTGATGTTGGCAGATGAAGCCCATCACTTGAATGCTGGCTTGGACGCGAACGAGAAAAAGGACAACACCAGTTGGACGAGTACTATTGAAACTATTCAGAAAACGGCTAAAAAATCTAGTATTTTCGAGTTTACGGCGACGATTGACCTCACTAATCCAACCTTGGTTCAAAAGTATAAAAAATCCTTGCTGTTCAAGTATGATTTGAAAGAATTTCGACTGGATAAATATTCAAAAGATGTTCTCTTTCATCTGGTGGATGGCGAAGTCAATAATCGTATGTTGCAGGCTATTATCATCAGCCAATACCGCAAGAAAATAGCGCTAAAAAATGGCATCAATCTGAAACCTTTGGTTATGTTCAAATCGCAGAAGATTGCTGAGAGCCAAGAAAACTTAGATACTTTTTTAAGCTTGCTCGAAAATCTTACTCCAGCAGATATTCAAGCACAACGTGAACTCGTTTTAGAAATGGATGAAAAATCCAGTATCTTAAAAAAAGCGTTTGCTTACTTCGAGACAGTTAGCATTTCTGATGCTGACTTGATTGCAGAGCTTCAGGAAGATTTTCGAAAAGAGCGCCTGTTATTAGTGGACGGAAAAAACAAGAACAAAGACAGCCTCACTCTCCTCAACACCTTGGAACAACCGACAAATGAAATCCGTGCGATTTTTGCCGTGGATATGCTTAATGAAGGCTGGGATGTTCTCAATCTTTTCGATATTGTCCGACTTTATGACACCCGTGATGGTAAGACCACAAAAAACGGATTTGTTGCTGGAAAAACCACCAATACCGAGAAGCAGTTGATTGGCCGTGGTGCTCGTTATTATCCTTTTGTGATTGGAGATAATTTTGATGAAAAATACACTCGAAAGTTTGATGAGAATGAAAACAACGAACTTCGAGTGATTGAACAACTTCATTATCATTCTGCGAACAACCCTCGCTATATTTCAGAACTCAAGCAAGTCTTGCGTGAATCTGGGATTTATGATGACCAAAATCTGGAAGAACGTGAGCTCAAGCTTAAGGAGTCTTTCAAGAAAACGCGAACCTACACAGATGGCGTCGTTTGGATGAATAAACGCCTCTCTTATGAGCAACTAATTGAACAACGTCAAGGAAGTCTATTTGATACGAATTTCATTCCCAAATCTTTCGAAGTCAAACTCCTAACCCACGGTGTGCGAGATATTGAGGCATTTGATGAAGGAAATTATGTTTCGGATTCATTAGAGGCGATTACCTTCAAATTTGGCAAAGTTATCAGCAACAATATTGTCAGAACGGCTATCAATCGCAATAAAAAGTTCTCGTTCGATAATCTACAGAAAGCTTTCGTAGGATTGCCAAATGTTGCTGGATTTATCAATATGCTTTCAGATATTGATATGCGAGTGGAGTCTCAGTACAAACTAGTGAATGATTTAACCCCAGACGACAAACTTTATATTACTGAAAAACTTCTCCATCATATTGAAAAAGATTTGATTGCGACCGAGGAGCGCTTCTTCGGTTCAGAAAAATTCGAACAATACAAAATAAAGGACTTGTTTGAAGATAATATCTTACGAAAATACACCATCAACCGTCAAAGCCAAGCAGAGTTTGGTTTGTCACAGAAAAATCCAGCCGAAACCCAGTATTTCGAAGATTTGGATAATCTAGACTGGTACGCTTACAATGACAACTTCGGCACAAGTGAGGAAAAACTTCTCGTCCGTTTGATTAAAGATTTGATGACTGAACTTGAAGAAAAATGGACGGATATTTACCTGCTTCGAAATGAAAAAGCTGTAAAGATTTATAGTTTTGATAAGGGGCAAGCCTTTGAACCAGACTTTCTCATGTTTGCTAACGACAAAAATACAGGAAATGTTTCTTGGCAGATTTTCATTGAACCAAAAGGAAGTCAGTTCTTGGACACAGATAATACTTTCAAAAATAGTAAGGAAGGCTGGAAACAAGAGTTCTTGCATCAAATCTCTGAACGAGATGAGGCGAGGACGCTAGTTGATGATGAACATTATCGGATTGTGGGCTTGCCGTTCTTTAATGATGCGGTGAGTAAAGATAGGGTTAAAGAAACTCTGAGAATCTTATAGAACTATATATGGAGGTTATTATGACAGTTAATAGAGGTTCGGAATTTAGAAAATGGGATTTACATATACATTCACCATATACGATATTGAATAATAATTTTGAACATTTGGCAGACGGTAGTCCCGATATTGAACAGTTTATCAAGAAACTTAAGGATGAGGGCATTTCAGCAGTTGGTTTAACTAATTATTTCAATTTTAAAGATGAAGATTTTATATTGAAGGATAAGCTAAATTCTGCAGGTATTGTTGCATTTTTAAACCTGGAGGTTAGACTCACTAATACGAATAATTCAAATCAGTTTTTTGATTATCATGTTATTTTTGATAATAGTATAGAAAATCAAATTATCAAAAATTTATTAGCCAATTTAAAGGCAAAAATTGGTAATACTGATAAATCCTTTAATAGGTTGACAAAGAGTGAAATCGACAATTCGGCAAGTGTCCCTTTTAATAGCCTTATATCTACTCTGGAAGGCGATGAAGAATTAAATGGCAGATATTTAAAAGGATTTTTGTCGAGGGGGCACGGAAATGCGAGAGTGAAAATTAGTTCTATCTATGAAGATGTTTGTCGAAATTCAGACTTCATACTTCATTCTAGCTGCGATAATCCCGACGACTGTCAAGATACTAAATGTTCTCATGATAATACTTTCAAAGATAGAGAGTACTGGCTGAATCATCCAAAATATATTAAACCCTTACTCCAATCTTCAGACGCTCATTCATTGGAGCAAATAGGAATGAAGTATTCTTGGATAAAGGCTGATCTAACCTTCGATGGATTAAGACAGATAAAATATGAACCTGAATATCGTATTAGTTTATCAAAAGAAAAGCCATTACTTGAAAAAGATGAGCTTGTGATTGATAGAATTGGTTATCCAGGAGAAGAAATTTATCTATCTGAAAATCTAAATACTATTATCGGAGGTCGGTCTACAGGAAAATCAACATTATTAAATTCGATTGCTAAAAAATTAGGGAATAGCATAGATGAGGGAAGCTATTATTTTAAAGACTTGGATAATTTTCGTGTTGTTTGGAGAGACGGCAAAGAGGATGATTCTAGAAAAATTCATTACATACCTCAAGAGTATATGTTTGCTTTAGCTAAAGATAATAGCAAACTGAAGGATTTGGTTGGAGATATAATACAATCCAAGGGAATGGATTCAGCAATAAAAATATATGACCAAAAGTGTAGTAACTTACAAAGTGAAATTCGACATTTATTTCATGAGTATAAGGAGACTAAGCGTTCACAGAATGAATTAGTTAAGCCTGAAGAAGAAAGACAGGCGACTTTAGATAGAATTAAAATCTATGAAAACAAAAAGCAAAAATTATTAAAAAATGGTTCTATAACCGATATTGAGCGAGAATCATTCGATAAAATGAATGAGGAGTTAAAAATAAATATATTGAAAAAAACCTCTCATCAGTCTGATTTGAATTATATAGCTGAATTATTTATCTCGGATGTAGAGCTTCGTTGTGATAGATTTGATGAACCTTCTGAATTTCTCCAAAATGAGTTGGACATTATCGTTGAATCTTTGAATGAAAATATACGGAAAGAATTTAAAGATAAAGTAGAAAAACTTAAGTCTAACGTAACTAAAACAATTCATAGTATTGAGGAAAAGATAGATACTATAAAGAATGACAAGTTATTTCAGAAGTGTACTCAATATTTAGAGAGTAATAATGAAGTTGTCAAGCTAGATGCGTCAATTAAGTCGGAAAATGAAATTCTATCTAAGATTGATAAATTTAATAGTAGATTAAAATCCCTTACTGATAAAGAAAATAGAATTAAAAATGATATTATCCTAAAGTATAAACAATATTCAATTTTTAGAACCGAACTGCAAGATTCTTTTGACATATCAGAGAAAGATGGTTTAAAGATAACTATCAATTTTTCATTAAATGATTTACATTCTGAGTTTGATTATATCAATGCGAGAGGCCACGCTAAACAGGATTTTATTGATAATTTGGAAGAGAATTTTGATACCGTAGTTGATAAGATTTTTGAAGACGACACCTTAACTTTTAATGGTAATAGAGATAAGTTATCTCATATTGAGTATTTTTTCGGCAAAAATTTTTATTCTTATCGTTTTGACATCGAATATCAGAAGGATAAATTTGAACAAATGTCACCCGGCAAGAAAGCATTTATCGTTCTGAAACTGATTTTAGATTTCTCAGATAGTAAAATTCCAGTCTTAATTGACCAGCCAGAAGATAGTCTGGATAATCGTGCTATATATAATGAATTAACGGCTTATATAAAAAAGACGAAATTAAATCGTCAGATTATTCTTGTTACTCATAACCCTAATATTGTTGTTGCAGGAGATTGTGAGAATGTTATTGTTGCAAATCAAGAATCGGATGTTTCCAAAAATAAAAATGGTAAAGTCTTCGATTATGTAAGTGGTGCCTTGGAAAGTATAGTCAAGGACGAGAAAAGCCAATTTTTACTGCAGAGATATAGCATCAAAGAACACGTTTGTGATATTCTCGAAGGAGGTCGAATAGCTTTCCTTAAACGAGAAAGTAAATATGACTTACAAGAAGAATTATAATCTATCAAAGTCAAAACGCCCTATAAAAGGGCGTTTTGATGAGTTATAGGTATGGTTTATAATGGTTACTTGGACTGCTGTCTGAGCTGTGGTATAATAAACCTATGGAAAATAAGAATAAGTTATTATTAATCGACGGTTCGTCCGTTGCTTTTCGCGCTTTTTTTGCGCTCTATAATCAAATCGACCGCTTCAAGAGTCCGTCGGGCCTGCACACTAATGCCATTTATGGCTTCCATCTCATGCTCAATCACTTGATGGAGCGCGTGCAGCCGACCCATATCTTGGTAGCTTTTGATGCTGGCAAGACGACCTTCCGGACCGAAATGTACGCTGACTATAAGGCAGGTCGGGCCAAGACACCGGATGAATTTCGTGAGCAGCTGCCCTTTATCCGAGAAATGCTGCAGCACCTAGGCATTCACTACTACGACTTGGCTCAGTACGAGGCAGATGACATCATCGGGACCTTGGACAAGATGGCTGAAAAAACAGCAGTGCCTTACGATGTGACCATTGTCAGCGGAGATAAGGACCTGATTCAGCTGACGGATGATAATACTGTGGTGGAGATTTCCAAGAAAGGTGTGGCCGAATTCGAAGAGTTTACCCCAGCCTACCTCATGGAAAAGATGGGCATTACACCGGAGCAGTTTATCGACCTTAAGGCGCTGATGGGCGATCAGTCAGATAATATCCCTGGTGTGACCAAAATTGGTGAGAAGACTGGTCTCAAGCTCCTCTTGGAGTATGGCTCTTTGGAAAATCTCTATGAAAATATCGACCAGCTCAAGGCTTCCAAGATGAAGGAAAATCTCATCAATGACAAGGAACAAGCCTTCTTGTCCAAGACTTTGGTGACTATTAACACTCAGGCTCCGATTGAAATCAGGCTGGATGATTTGGTTTATAACGGGCCTCAGATAGAGAACCTGAGCAAGTTCTATGACGAGATGGGTTTCAAGCAACTCAAAGCGCAGTTAGGAACTGGTCAAGAGCCGGTAGAAGTCAAACCCATTGAATTTACCAAAGTGACTGAGGTCACAGAGGATATGCTTGCACCAGAGCAATTTTTCTATTTTGAAATCTTGGGTGATAACTACCACAAGGAAGAGATTGTTGGTCTTGCCTGGGGCGATAGCCGTCAGATTTATGTCGGCACCAGCGATTTACTGCAACAACCTCTCTTTCAGGAATTTTTGACAAAAACAGCTCTGAAAACCTACGACCTCAAGCGGACCAAGGTACTGCTCAGTCATTACGGGATTGAACTGCCAGCAGCGTCTTTTGATGCGCGTCTAGCCAAATATCTGCTTTCGACGGTTGAGGACAATGAGCTAGCGACTATTGCTCGCCTCTACGGCCAAATAATTCTGCCGACTGATGATGAGGTTTATGGCAAGGGAGCCAAGCGTGCTTTGCCGGAGCAAGAGCAGCTCTTTGAGCATCTAGCTCGTAAGGTCCAAGTACTGCTGGAAACAGAAGAGCCGATGCAAGAACAGCTTCGTTCCCACGATCAGCTGGATTTGTTGCTTGAAATGGAGCAGCCTCTGGCCTTTGTCCTAGCCAAGATGGAGATTGCGGGGATCAAGGTTGAGCGGGAAACCCTGCAGGGCATGCAGGCAGAAAATGAAAAAACGCTGGAAAGTCTGACACAGGAGATTTATAAGCTGGCTGGTCAGGAGTTTAATATCAACTCTCCTAAACAGCTGGGAACCATTCTCTTTGAGGATATGGGGCTGCCGCTGGAGTACACCAAAAAAACCAAGACAGGCTACTCGACAGCGGTGGATGTGCTGGAGCGCTTAGCGCCGATTGCACCAATCGTGTCTAAAATCCTTGAATACCGGCAAATCAGCAAGCTCCAGTCCACTTACATCATCGGACTGCAGGAGGCGATTGCGGCTGACGGCAAGATTCATACTCGCTATATGCAGGATCTGACCCAGACGGGCCGTTTATCCTCGGTTGACCCGAATTTGCAAAATATCCCCGTTCGTCTGGAGCAGGGGCGCCTCATTCGCAAGGCCTTTGTGCCTGAGTGGGCAGACAGCGTACTCCTCAGCTCGGATTATTCTCAAATTGAGCTGCGGGTGCTGGCTCATATTTCGCAGGACGAGCATCTGATTGCTGCCTTTCAGCATGGAGAAGACATTCACACGGCTACAGCCATGCGGGTCTTTGGTATTGAAAAGGCAGAGGATGTAACGCCTAATGATCGCCGCAATGCCAAGGCTGTCAACTTCGGAGTAGTCTATGGAATTTCCGACTTCGGACTGGCTAATAATTTGGGAATTTCCCGCAAGGCTGCCAAAGATTATATTCAGACTTATTTTGAGCGTTTCCCTGGAATCAAGAATTATATGGAAACCATTGTCCGCGAAGCGCGTGATAAGGGTTATGTAGAGACCATTTACCATCGTCGTCGCTCCTTGCCGGACATCAATTCCCGCAACTTTAATATCCGAAATTTTGCGGAGCGCACAGCTATTAACAGCCCGATCCAAGGATCTGCCGCAGATATTCTCAAAGTCGCTATGATTAATCTGGATCGAGCTCTGGCAGAGAAGAATTTTAAGTCTCGCATGCTCTTGCAGGTGCACGATGAAATCGTGCTGGAAGTGCCAAATGAAGAGTTAGCGGCTGTCTGCCAGCTAGTCAAAGAAACCATGGAGGCTGCAATTGAATTGGCCGTTCCACTAGTAGCTGATGAAAATGCCGGCCAAACTTGGTACGAGGCGAAATAAAACAAGATACAAAGAGCGTCAAAACCAACTGAAAATTAGGAATCCGGACGAAGGAGCGATGCTCCTAGAACGGATTATCTTTTTCACACAGTGTTTAGCCCGGATTCAGTTAAGATACAAATATCCAGCTTTATTATGAATTAGGAGGAATCTATGACTTATCATTTTCAAAATCCCAGTGACGGGATTATCAAGCATTATCTGGGAAACAGCAAGGTGATTGCCGTTGTCGGTCTGTCTGACCGTGAGGAAACGACCAGTAACCGTGTGTCCAAGGAAATGCAAGCGCGGGGCTATCGGATTATCCCAGTCAATCCGCGGGCAGAGGGCAGTCAGATTTTTGGTGAAACAGTTTATGCCAGTCTCAAAGATATTCCTTTCCCAGTGGATATTGTCGATGTTTACCGTCGTAGCGAGTTTTTGCCAGATGTGGCGCGTGATTTTCTGGAAGCAGACGCCAAGATTTTCTGGGCTCAGTTGGGCTTGGAAAATGAAGAAGCTGAGCAGATTTTGCGGGCAGCTGGTCACGACGATATCGTCATGGACCGCTGCATTAAACGCGAGCATACCCGCTTGATTCTAGGTGAATAAATGGCCAAGTTAGTCATCATTCGTGGCAATTCGGGTTCTGGCATCGAGTCTGGCTAAGAAACTGCAGACTTACTACGGCCGAGGGACTCTCTTGATTGCGCAGGATACAGTTAGACGGGACATGCTCAAGGAAAAAGTCGAGCCGGGCAACCTATCTATTGATTTGACGGAAAGCCTAGCTCATTTTGGTTACGAACATGATTTGCTGGTCTTGGTAGAAGGTTTCTATGAGACAGATAATGCTGGAACGACTACGGAATTTGTTTAGTTCTCAGACTCTGGCTTATTACAACAATTTGACTTTTGAAGAAACCGTCCGCCGCCATCAGACTAGGGGCAAGCGATCTGACTTCTCCCCTACTGATATGAGACGCTGGTGGAAAGACCGAGACTTCTTAGGCTGGGAAGAGGAATCATTCTTTAGGGACGAAGATTCCTTGGAAGCAGCCTTTGAGCGGATTGTTCGGGATTTGAATAGAGAAAAAGGTTGAGATTTGAGCTCAACCTTTTGTAATACAGTAATGAATGGCCAATCAACTCAGCTTTCTCTCTTCCTTCAGTTTTTCATAAAAGAGCACCCGAGCTGTTGTGATGTACGGATAGGTCACGACTCCAGCTATTCCCAGGGTAATACCGATCAGGATATACCAACCGATAAAGCTCAGATCCAGCAAGAAGCGTTTCCACTTATAGCCTTTCATCATGCGTCTGCTTTGCGTAATGATTTGCCAAGGACCTTGGTAAGTGCCTGTGTTCAGTTGATCATAAAGGATGAAGTCGGTCTGAGAGTAAGCGTAGTTGGCAATCAGGAATACTGCCGTACCAGCCAAGACGATGAGAGTACCGAGAAACATCATCGGGGCATAGCTGACGATTTGCTCTACCTCAGGACTATCAGTCGTCAATCGGGACAAATCTGAGATTTTTTCATAAATAGCCAGTACCTTGTAACTGCTGAAGACAAGAAAGAAGGAACCAACAAGGCTGATGGAATTCCACAACAAGAGAAGAATACTCTTGGTCAGTTGTGTGATAAAAATCGGTGAAAAAAGCTCTGCGGAAAAAACTCGGCGAATATCAGCAAGACCAACCGTATCGCGTTTTTTTCGGACAACTTCTATCATGCTAAAGCTAGCCGATAAAAAGAGCAGGGCGATGACAAATTCCACGATTTGCGGGAAAATCTGGCGACCAAAAATCACAACAAAGGCCTGATTGACTTCCAACTGGGGAATAATCTCCTCCAGATGACGGTTGGGAGACAGATAGGTAGATAAAATGGTTACCAGAGTTGGAATAGCAAAGAGCGAGAAAATGCCATTGGTTTGATTTCGGATAGTGCGTGCCTGGGCACGGATTTCGCTTAAATTCATACAGACCTCCATTTCATGATTTTTATTATACCACATATCGTGACAGACGAGACTTTTTTTGGTAAAATCATACGGTATCTTATGAGCGCTTGTCGCTTATTTTATAGAAGAAAATAGCTGGGACTGTCTTTTCCAGCAGGAGGAAACATGTCAACATCATCGATTCAATATCGTTTAATCAAAAAAGAAAAGCACACAGGTGCGCGCTTGGGCGAGATTATAACGCCCCACGGAACCTTCCCAACACCTATGTTTATGCCGGTCGGCACTCAAGCTACGGTCAAGACTCAGTCGCCAGAAGAGCTCAAGCAAATGGGTTCTGGTATCATCTTGGCCAATACTTACCACCTCTGGTTGCGGCCGGGTGATGAGCTGATTGCCCGTGCAGGTGGCCTGCACAAGTTCATGAACTGGGACCAGCCTATTCTGACCGATAGTGGTGGTTTTCAGGTTTATTCTCTAGCTGACAGCCGCAATATCACAGAAGAAGGAGTGACTTTCAAAAACCATCTTAATGGTTCCAAGATGTTCCTGTCGCCAGAAAAGGCCATCTCTATCCAGAACAATCTGGGCAGCGACATCATGATGTCCTTTGATGAGTGCCCGCAGTTCTACCAGCCTTATGACTATGTCAAGAAGTCCATCGAGCGGACTAGCCGTTGGGCAGAGCGTGGACTCAAGGCCCACACTCGTCCCCACGACCAAGGTCTCTTTGGTATTGTTCAGGGTGCTGGATTTGAAGATTTGCGTCGTCAGTCTGCCCAGGATTTAGTCAGCATGGCTTTCCCAGGCTACTCTATCGGAGGTCTGGCTGTCGGAGAGTCTCACGAAGAGATGAATGCAGTGCTGGACTTCACAACGCCCTTGCTGCCTGAAAACAAGCCTCGCTATCTCATGGGAGTTGGAGCGCCAGATAGCTTGATTGACGGTGTTATCCGCGGTGTTGATATGTTTGACTGCGTTCTGCCGACTCGGATTGCCCGAAATGGTACCTGTATGACCAGCGAGGGACGTCTGGTTGTCAAAAATGCCCAGTTTGAGGAAGATTTTACGCCGCTGGATCACGACTGTGATTGCTACACTTGTACAAACTACACGCGCGCCTATATCCGCCACCTGCTCAAGGCTGATGAAACCTTTGGTCTCCGCTTGACCAGCTATCACAACCTCTATTTCTTAGTAAATCTCATGAAGAAGGTTCGCCAAGCTATCATGGATGATAATCTGCTGGAATTCCGCGAAGACTTTGTCGAGCGCTATGGCTACAACCGCTCCAAGAGAAATTTCTAGAAAGATTGACCGCCTATCTATCAGACGGCCAAAAGCACACCTTGTGAATTTTCTCATCAGCCAGGCTGGAGAGAACTTTAAAATAGATAAAATAAGCAATGGACTTGGGAAATAAAATTCCAGGTCTTTTGGTTTTTTTGGCCTATTTTTTGGTAAAATAGAATAAAATAGATTTTATAGCAACGTTGCTAAATGCAGCAATTAACAGAATTTTTGGCCTGCTAAACTCAGTAGTAATGTAGGCTTGCGGGAGTTGGTCGGTCTGCAGCAGTAGTGAAAAGGATGCAGGAGAAATATGCGTATCAAATGGTTTTCAATGGTTCGAGTGACAGGCTTATTGCTGGTTCTCTTGTATCACTTTTTTCAAAAGTTATTCCCCGGGGGATTTCTCGGCGTAGATGTCTTTTTCACCTTTTCGGGTTTCCTGATTACAGCGCTCTTGGTTGATGAGTTTTCTCGGAGTAAAAAAATAGAGCTTCTAGCCTTCTTTCGACGGCGTTTTTATCGGATTGTTCCCCCTGTCATTGTCATGGTATTGGTGGTCATGCCCTTTACCTTTTTGATTCGACGGGATTTTGTGGCCGGTATCGGAACGCAGATTGCGGCAGTCATGGGCTTTGTGACCAATTTTTATGAAATGATGACGGGTGGAAGCTACGAGGCTCAGTTTATTCCACATTTATTTGTTCATAACTGGAGTCTGGCTGTAGAGGTTCATTATTATCTACTTTGGGGACTGGCTGTCTGGTACTTGGCCAAATACTGCAAAACAGCCGGTCAGCTGAGGGGCAGTATCTTTTTGCTGTCTTCGTTGGGCTTGTTTATCAGCTTTCTCAGTATGTTTATTGGCGGCCTTTTAGGACTCAGTTTTTCGGGGCTTTATTTCTCAACATGGACTCACATTTATCCCTTCTTTGTCGGTAGTATTCTAGCGACCCTGACTGGTATCAAACAGACGACAGGCTTGTTAAAGAAAGTGATTCGCTCTTGGCCTTTGCGAGAAGCTTGTCTGGTCTTTGCAGCGGGAGCGGGTCTCTTAGTCGTGATGATGCTTTGGGTCAAGTTTGATTCGCTTTTTACCTATTTATTTGGCTTTCTTTTGGCCAGTTTGTCAGCGGCGGCTATGATATTGGCCACGCGGGTCTTGCATGAGAAGACTCCTGACCTAAAAGAACCGCTGGTTTTAACAGTGATTGCTGATACGAGTTATGGAGTCTATCTTTTCCACTGGCCTTTCTACACAATTTTTTCACAACTGATGGGCAATCTGCCTGCGGTGATGTTAACAAGTCTTCTTTCCCTTGCTTTTGCCGGCCTGTCCTTTTATGTTATTGAGCCAATCATTGCTGGGAAATCCCCTGCTTTTCTCGATTGGGACTTGCATTTTCCGCAGTTGAAAAAGGTCTTGGCAATCAGTTCGGTAGTTTTGTTTCTCATCAGCCTGTTGGCTATCGGACTCGCTCCGAAGATTGGGGCGTTTGAGACAGATATGCTAGTCAATGGCCTTCATCAGGCAGACGCCAAGCTAAATCAGACTAAAAGTCTTGCAGAAAAAGGAGAAGCCAGTAAATACAATATTGCAGACGGTGTGACGATTATTGGCGATTCTGTTACCTTGCGGGCTAGCACCCCGCTCAAGGAAGTTCTGCCAGATGCACAAGTCGATGCCCAAGGCAGTCGCAACACAGCTCAGGCTCGTGAAATTCTGAGCAATAATGCTGCAGCTGGCGGCTTGCTCAAGACCGTCGTGGTAGCAACCGGAGTTAATATTGTCTATAACTACGAAGAAGAACTGAATGAGTTGGTCAAGGCCCTACCGAAGGGACACCGGCTTATTCTGGTAACTCCTTACGATGGTAACTCAGAAAAATATGACAACCCTGTCGCTGAAAAGCATGCACAATATGCCAGAGAGTTAGCCAAGAAATATGCCTATGTTAGCATTGCCGACTGGAACGCTGCTGCCAAGGAGCATCCAGAAATCTGGGTGGGTAGTGATAATATCCACTTTGGAGAAGATGCAGACACGATTGCTGCAGGTGGTCGGCTCTATGCGCAGGAAATTAAAGATGCTGTCGCAAAAGCAGCAGATGGGCCTGTAAAGCACAAATAAATTCCTGAGGCATGGGGAGGTCATCCTTGCGGTTAAAAAATCTATACAAGTCCTTTAACTAAGCCAGTAGGAAACAAACTGACTTTAAGAATGGGAGGGTTAGTTTGTCTTCTCATCAAGTAATTCTACCTACTTTTATATCAAGAAAAAATGATTTGTAAAAATCAAGCCCCATGTCAAATGAGACTTGATTTTTTGTGTTTATAGTTACGACTAATAGGGTTTTCAATTTCCACTTTCTTGATTTTCCATAGGATGACAAAAGATCAATAAGAAAAGGGAACGCTTTCAAACAAAAAATTAAAAAAACTTGCTCAAATCCCTTGCAATGCTTGGTTCTTTGTGTTAAGATACTATGGTGCTGTAAAAAAACAGCGTGTAGCTTTGATGCAAGAGGTTGCGACACGCTCGGTTGCATTGCCACGCAACCACCTGTCGGTTTTCTTGTGGAGCTAGCCTATTATCTTAAATAGACGAAAAGGAGAAAAAGATGGCAAACAAAAAAATCCGCATCCGTTTGAAAGCTTACGAACATCGTACACTTGATACAGCGGCTGCAAAAATCGTAGAAACTGCTGCACGTACAGGTGCTGAAGTTGCGGGTCCAATCCCACTTCCAACTGAACGTAGCCTCTACACAATCATTCGTGCGACTCACAAATACAAAGATTCTCGCGAACAATTTGAAATGCGTACTCACAAACGCTTGATCGACATCATCAACCCAACTCAAAAAACAGTTGACGCTTTGATGAAGTTGGACCTTCCAAGTGGTGTGAACGTAGAAATCAAACTTTAATCTAAAGTTTGATTCAAACCAGAGCATAAAAAACGCTCGTTAAAAACTTTTTAAACAAAATTTTAGAAAAGGAAACATTTTCTCATGACAAAAGGAATCTTAGGGAAAAAAGTGGGAATGACTCAAATCTTCACTGAAGCTGGCGAATTAATCCCTGTAACTGTTGTTGAAGCAACTCCAAACGTGGTTCTTCAAGTTAAAACAGTTGAAACAGACGGTTACAACGCAGTTCAAGTTGGTTTCGATGACCTTCGTGATGTATTGAGCAACAAACCTGCCAAAGGCCATGTAGCGAAAGCTAACACAGCTCCTAAGCGCTTCATTCGTGAATTCAAAAACATTGAAGGCTTGGAAGTTGGAGCAGAAATCACTGTCGATACATTCGAAGCTGGTGATGTTGTTGATGTAACAGGAACTTCAAAAGGTAAAGGTTTCCAAGGTGTTATCAAGCGCCACGGCCAATCTCGCGGCCCAATGGCTCACGGTTCACGTTACCACCGTCGTCCTGGTTCAATGGGACCAGTTGCGCCAAACCGTGTTTTCAAAAACAAACACTTGGCTGGTCGTATGGGTGGCAACCGTGTAACGATTCAAAACCTTGAAATCGTACAAGTTGTTCCAGAGAAAAACGTTATCTTGATCAAAGGTAACGTACCAGGTGCTAAGAAATCTCTTATCACTATCAAGTCAGCAGTTAAAGCTGGTAAATAATAAAGAAAGGGGAAATCAGTCACAATGGCAAACGTAAAATTATTTGACCAAACTGGTAAAGAAGCTGGTGAAGTAGTTCTTAACGACGCAATCTTTGGTATCGAACCAAACGAATCAGTTGTCTTCGACGTGATCATCAGCCAACGCGCTAGCCTCCGTCAAGGAACTCATGCTGTTAAAAACCGTTCTGCAGTATCAGGCGGCGGACGCAAACCATGGCGTCAAAAAGGAACTGGACGTGCTCGTCAAGGCTCTATCCGCTCTCCACAATGGCGTGGTGGTGGTATCGTCTTCGGTCCAACTCCTCGTTCATATGCTTACAAACTTCCACGTAAAGTTCGTAGATTGGCATTGAAATCAGTTTACTCTGAAAAAGTTGCTGAAAACAAATTCGTAGCTGTAGACAGCCTTTCATTTACAGCTCCAAAAACTGCTGAGTTTGCAAAAGTGCTTGCAGCATTGAGCATCGACACAAAAGTACTTGTTGTTCTTGAAGAAGGAAATGAATTTGCTGCACTTTCAGCACGCAACCTTCCAAACGTTAAAGTTACAACAGCAACATCTGCAAGTGTTCTTGACATCGCAAACAGCGACAAACTTCTTGTTACTCAAGCAGCTATCTCTAAAATTGAGGAGGTTCTTGCATAATGAATTTGTATGACGTTATCAAAAAACCTGTGATCACTGAAAGCTCAATGGCTCAGCTTGAAGCAGGAAAGTACGTATTTGAAGTAGACACTCGCGCTCACAAACTTTTGATCAAGCAAGCTGTTGAAGCTGCTTTTGAAGGAGTTAAAGTTGCTAATGTCAACACTATCAATGTAAAACCTAAAGCTAAACGCGTTGGACGTTACACTGGTTTTACTAACAAAACTAAAAAAGCTATCATCACTCTGACAGCAGATTCAAAAGCAATCGAGTTGTTCGGAGCTGCTGAAGCAGAATAATCTAAGGAGGAAATATCGTGGGAATTCGTGTTTATAAACCAACAACAAACGGTCGCCGTAATATGACTTCTTTGGATTTCGCTGAAATCACTACTAGCACTCCAGAAAAATCTTTGCTCGTTTCACTTAAGAACAAAGCTGGTCGTAACAACAACGGACGCATCACTGTTCGTCACCAAGGTGGCGGCCACAAACGTCACTACCGTTTGATTGACTTCAAACGTAACAAAGATGCTGTTGAAGCAGTAGTTAAAACTATCGAGTACGATCCAAACCGTTCAGCAAACATCGCTTTGGTACACTACACTGACGGTGTGAAAGCATACATCATCGCTCCTAAAGGTCTTGAAGTAGGTCAACGCATCGTTTCAGGTCCTGAAGCAGATATCAAGATCGGTAACGCACTTCCGCTTGCTAACATCCCAGTTGGTACTTTGGTTCACAACATTGAGTTGAAACCAGGTCGTGGTGGTGAGTTGGTCCGTGCTGCTGGAGCTTCTGCTCAAGTATTGGGTCAAGAAGGTAAATACACTCTTGTTCGTCTTCAATCAGGCGAAGTTCGTATGATTCTTGGCACTTGCCGCGCTACAGTTGGTGTTGTCGGAAATGAACAACATGGCTTGGTGAATCTTGGTAAAGCAGGACGTAGCCGTTGGAAAGGTATCCGTCCAACAGTTCGCGGTTCTGTAATGAACCCTAACGATCACCCACACGGTGGTGGTGAAGGTAAAGCACCAGTTGGTCGTAAAGCACCATCTACTCCATGGGGCAAACCTGCTCTTGGTCTTAAAACTCGTAACAAGAAAGCGAAATCTGACAAACTTATCGTTCGTCGTCGCAACGAGAAATAATCTAAAACAATCTATCCGCCAGCTCGGTAGCGCTGCTTAGCAGCGCAGGCCGCTGTGGTACTTATTTTAAAGGAGAAAACATAAAAATGGGACGCAGTCTTAAAAAAGGACCTTTCGTCGATGAGCATTTGATGAAAAAAGTTGAAGCTCAAGCTAACGACGAAAAGAAAAAAGTTATCAAAACTTGGTCACGTCGTTCAACGATTTTCCCAAGTTTCATCGGTTACACAATCGCAGTCTATGACGGACGTAAACACGTACCTGTTTACATCCAAGAAGACATGGTAGGTCACAAGCTTGGTGAATTTGCACCAACTCGTACTTACAAAGGTCACGCTGCAGACGACAAGAAAACACGTAGAAAATAAGGAGAACATAAATGGCAGAAATTACTTCAGCTAAAGCAATGGCTCGTACAGTGCGTGTTTCACCTCGTAAAACTCGTCTAGTTCTTGACAACATCCGTGGTAAAAACGTCGCTGACGCAATCGCAATCTTGAAATTCACTCCAAACAAAGCTGCTGGCATTATCGAAAAAGTATTGAATTCTGCAATCGCTAATGCTGAAAATAACTTTGGTTTGGAAAAAGCTAACTTGGTAGTATCTGAAGCTTTCGCAAACGAAGGACCAACTATGAAACGTTTCCGTCCACGTGCAAAAGGTTCAGCTTCACCAATCAACAAACGCACTAGCCACATTACAGTGGTTGTTGCAGAAAAATAAGGAGGTAAAATCGTGGGTCAAAAAGTACATCCAATTGGTATGCGTGTCGGCATCATCCGTGATTGGGATGCCAAATGGTATGCTGAAAAAGAATACGCGGATTACCTTCATGAAGATCTTGCAATCCGTAAATTCGTTCAAAAAGAATTGGCTGACGCAGCTGTTTCAACTATCGAAATCGAACGCGCAGTAAACAAAGTTAACGTTTCACTTCACACTGCTAAACCAGGTATGGTTATCGGTAAAGGTGGAGCAAACGTTGATGCACTTCGTGTGAAACTTAACAAATTGACTGGTAAACAAGTCCACATCAACATTATCGAGATCAAATCACCAGATTTGGATGCTCACCTTGTTGGTGAAGGAATTGCTCGTCAATTGGAGCAACGTGTTGCTTTCCGTCGTGCTCAAAAACAAGCAATCCAACGTGCAATGCGTGCAGGAGCTAAAGGAATCAAAACTCAAGTATCAGGTCGTTTGAACGGTGCAGATATCGCTCGTAGCGAAGGATACTCTGAAGGAACTGTTCCACTTCACACCCTTCGTGCGGATATCGATTACGCTTGGGAAGAAGCTGATACTACTTACGGTAAACTTGGTGTTAAAGTATGGATCTACCGTGGAGAAGTTCTTCCAGCTCGTAAAAACACTAAAGGAGGTAAATAACCAATGTTAGTACCTAAACGTGTTAAACACCGTCGCGAATTCCGCGGAAAAATGCGTGGTGAAGCTAAAGGTGGTAAAGAAGTAACATTTGGAGAATATGGTCTCCAAGCAACTACTAGCCACTGGATCACTAACCGTCAAATCGAAGCTGCCCGTATCGCTATGACTCGTTACATGAAACGTGGTGGTAAAGTTTGGATCAAAATCTTCCCACACAAATCATACACTGCAAAAGCAATCGGTGTACGGATGGGATCTGGTAAAGGGGCTCCAGAAGGTTGGGTAGCACCAGTTAAACGTGGCAAAGTGATGTTTGAAATCGCTGGCGTATCAGAAGAAATCGCTCGTGAAGCTCTTCGTCTTGCAAGCCACAAATTACCAGTTAAATGTAAATTCGTAAAGCGTGAAGCAGAATAAGGAGAAGGCATGAAACTTAAAGAAATTCAAGATTTTGTTAAAGAACTTCGTGGTCTTTCTCAAGAAGAACTCGCGAAGCGTGAAAATGAATTGAAGAAAGAATTGTTTGACCTTCGTTTTCAAGCCGCTACTGGTCAGTTGGAGCAGACAGCGCGTTTGAAAGAAGTGAAAAAACAAATCGCACGTATCAAAACTGTTCAATCAGAAGTTAAATAATAGACTTGGGAAAGGAGAAATTCTAAATGGAACGTAATCAACGTAAAACTCTTGTCGGACGCGTCGTTTCTGACAAGATGGATAAGACAATCACAGTTGTAGTTGAAACAAAACGTAACCACCCAGTCTATGGTAAGCGTATTAACTACTCTAAGAAGTACAAAGCACATGATGAAAACAATGTTGCCAAAGAAGGCGATATCGTACGTATCATGGAAACTCGTCCGCTTTCATCTACAAAACGTTTCCGTCTTGTAGAAGTTGTTGAAGAAGCGGTTATCATCTAATCAAGCCTGAAAGGAGAAAACTGAAATGATTCAAACAGAAACTCGTTTGAAAGTCGCAGACAACAGCGGTGCACGCGAAATCTTGACTATCAAAGTTCTTGGTGGTTCTAAACGTAAATTTGCGAACATCGGTGATGTTATTGTGGCATCTGTAAAACAAGCTACTCCTGGTGGTGCGGTTAAAAAAGGTGACGTTGTAAAAGCGGTTATCGTTCGTACTAAATCAGGTGCTCGTCGTAAAGATGGTTCATACATCAAATTCGACGAAAACGCTGCAGTCATCATCCGTGAAGACAAAACTCCTCGCGGAACTCGTATCTTCGGCCCAGTTGCTCGTGAATTGCGTGACGGCGGCTTCATGAAGATCGTATCTTTGGCTCCAGAAGTACTTTAATCAAAAAAATCAAACAAGTCCCCTGGAAGATTTCCAGGGTGCCCTCATGGGCGTAAGAAATTAAAGGAGAAACCTAAGAATGTTTGTAAAAAAAGGCGACAAAGTTCGCGTAATTGCTGGTAAGGACAAGGGTGTTGAAGCACTTGTTGTTGCAGCTCTTCCAAAAGTAAACAAAGTTGTTGTTGAAGGTGTTAACCTTGTTAAGAAGCACCAAAAACCAAATAGCGAAAACCCTCAAGGTGCTATCGTTGAAAAAGAAGCACCAATCCATGTGTCAAACGTTCAAGTTCTTGACAAGAATGGTGTTGCAGGACGCGTTGGTTACAAATTTGTAGATGGCAAAAAAGTTCGCTACAATAAAAAATCAGGCGAAGTGCTTGACTAATCACGAAGGAAAGGAGAAGTATAATGGCAAATCGTTTAAAAGAAAAATATCTTAAAGAAGTAGTTCCTGCTCTGACTGAAAAGTTCAACTACTCATCTGTTATGGCTGTGCCAAAAGTGGATAAAATCGTTTTGAACATGGGTGTCGGTGACGCTGTATCAAACGCTAAAAACCTTGAAAAAGCTGCTGAAGAGCTTGCTCTTATCTCAGGTCAAAAACCACTGATCACTAAAGCTAAAAAATCAATCGCCGGCTTCCGTCTTCGTGAAGGTGTAGCGATTGGTGCGAAAGTAACCCTTCGTGGCGAACGTATGTATGAATTCTTGGATAAATTGGTTACTGTATCACTTCCACGTGTGCGTGACTTCCACGGTGTTCCAACAAAATCATTTGATGGACGCGGAAATTACACACTTGGTGTGAAAGAACAGTTGATCTTCCCAGAAATCAACTTTGATGATGTTGATAAGACTCGTGGTCTTGATATCGTTATCGTAACAACTGCTAACACTGACGAAGAGTCACGCGAATTGCTTAAAGGCCTTGGAATGCCTTTTGCAAAATAATATAGGAGGTAAAACAAATGGCTAAAAAATCAATGATTGCTAAGAACAAACGCCCAGCGAAGTTCTCTACGCAAGCTTACACTCGTTGCGAAAAATGTGGCCGTCCACATTCAGTATACCGCAAATTTAAATTGTGCCGTGTTTGCTTCCGTGAATTAGCATACAAAGGACAAATTCCTGGCGTTACCAAAGCATCTTGGTAATTTAAGATATCAAGGGCGTCAAAACTCCAAGTGAAAATAGGAAAATTGTTGAAGATTCCATGAGTTAAAACGATTGTATCTTTTTCAAACAGAGTTTAGCCCGAGTTCAGTTGGGTTTGCCAATTTGAACACGAGCTACAGCTTTGGCAAAAAAGACCAATTTGCTTTGGAGCATCGCTCCTGCATCAAATTGCCTATTTTTGCTCGCGCTGTTACGCTCTTTGTATCATGTATTAACTAGCAAGTGCGACTTGCAAACTACTAGTAAGAGGAGAAATATAAAATGGTTATGACTGACCCAATTGCAGACTTTTTGACTCGTATCCGTAACGCTAACCAAGCGAACCACGAAGTACTTGAAGTGCCTGCATCAAATATCAAAAAAGGGATTGCTGAAATCCTGAAGCGTGAAGGTTTTGTGAAAAACGTTGAAATCATCGAAGATGACAAACAAGGCATCATCCGTGTATTCCTTAAATACGGACAAAATGGTGAAAAAGTTATCACTGGTTTGAAACGTGTTTCAAAACCAGGTCTGCGTGTTTACAAGAAACGCGAAGACCTTCCAAAAGTCTTGAACGGACTTGGAATTGCTATCCTTTCAACATCTGAAGGTTTGCTGACTGATAAAGAAGCACGCCAAAAGAATGTTGGTGGAGAAGTTATCGCTTATGTTTGGTAAAATTAAGATACAAAGCTCGTAAAGAACAAAGCAAAATTAGGAAGTTGGAGCAGTTTGTTTACAAACCAGCCAACTTATCTATTTTGCACAGTTCTTAGAGCGTGTTCAATTTAGCTATTGAACACAATAAGTATCTTTAACCCCCGTGAAAACTGGTCGCTTGCGGCCTGACAATCTAACAGGAGAAAATATACATGTCACGTATTGGTAATAAAGTTATCGTGTTGCCTGCTGGTGTTGAACTCACTAACAATGACAACGTTGTAACTCTAAAAGGACCTAAAGGAGAACTGACTCGTGAGTTCTCAAAAGATATTGAAATCCGTGTGGAAGGAACTGAAGTAACTCTTCACCGTCCAAACGATTCAAAAGAAATGAAAACGATCCACGGAACAACTCGTGCCCTTCTTAACAACATGGTTGTTGGTGTATCAGAAGGATTCAAGAAAGAACTTGAAATGCGCGGGGTTGGTTACCGTGCTCAACTTCAAGGTAGCAAACTTGTACTTTCAGTTGGTAAATCTCATCCAGACGAAGTAGAAGCTCCTGAAGGTATTACTTTTGAACTTCCAAACCCAACGACTATCGTTATCAGCGGAATTTCAAAAGAAGCGGTTGGTCAAACAGCTGCTTATGTACGTAGCCTTCGTGCACCAGAGCCATACAAAGGTAAAGGTATCCGTTACGTTGGTGAATTCGTTCGCCGTAAAGAAGGTAAAACTGGTAAATAATATTGATTGGCTGATTTTCTCAGCCGGCCAATATATTTTCCAATTTTGTGCTGAAGCACGTCAATAATAATAAGAGGTGAAAATTGTGATTACGAAACCAGATAAAAATAAAGTCCGCCAAAAACGCCACCGTCGCGTTCGCGGAAAACTCTCTGGAACTGCTGATCGCCCACGTTTGAACGTATTCCGTTCTAATACAGGCATCTACGCTCAAGTGATTGATGACGTAGCGGGTGTAACGCTCGCAAGCGCTTCAACTCTTGACAAAGAAGTTTCAAAAGGAACTAAAACTGAACAAGCCGTTGTTGTAGGTAAACTCGTTGCAGAACGTGCAGTTGCTAAAGGTATTTCTGAAGTGGTGTTTGACCGCGGTGGATATCTCTATCACGGACGTGTAAAAGCTTTGGCTGATGCAGCTCGTGAAAACGGATTGAAATTCTAATAGGGAGGACACTAGAAAATGGCATTTAAAGACAATGCAGTTGAACTTGAAGAACGCTTAGTTGCTGTCAACCGTGTTACTAAAGTTGTTAAAGGTGGACGTCGTCTTCGTTTTGCAGCTCTTGTAGTAGTTGGTGATCGCAACGGCCGTGTTGGTTTCGGTACTGGTAAAGCTCAAGAAGTACCAGAAGCTATCCGTAAAGCAGTTGAAGATGCGAAGAAAAACTTGATCGAAGTTCCAATGGTTGGTACAACTATTCCTCACGAAGTTCTTTCAGAATTTGGTGGAGCGAAAGTATTGCTTAAGCCAGCTGTTGAAGGTTCTGGAGTTGCTGCTGGTGGTGCTGTTCGTGCCGTCATCGAATTGGCAGGTGTGGCAGATATTACATCTAAATCACTTGGTTCAAACACTCCAGTCAACATCGTTCGCGCAACTGTTGAAGGTTTGAAACAACTTAAACGCGCTGAAGAAGTTGCTGCTCTTCGTGGTATTTCAGTTTCTGACTTGGCTTAAGAAAGGGGAACTCATGGCTCAAATTAAAATTACTTTGACTAAGTCTCCAATCGGACGCATTCCGTCACAACGTAAAACTGTTGTAGCACTTGGACTTGGCAAATTGAACAGCTCAGTTATCAAAGAAGATAACCCAGCAGTACGCGGTATGATTACTGCTGTATCTCACTTGGTAACTGTTGAAGAAGTTAAGTAGGCTGGTTAGCTGAATAACTTTTATTAAGATACATTAGGGGATTTGAGAACTTTCTCAGCCCCTAAAACTAAATATATGTATAGGCGAGTTTATATAGGAGACACCTTTTCTCCTATATGAGCGCTAGCATTTTACAAAAGAGGAGAAATAATATAATGAAACTTCATGAATTACAACCTGCTGCAGGTTCACGTAAAGTTCGCAACCGTGTAGGTCGCGGTACATCATCAGGTAACGGTAAAACATCTGGCCGCGGTCAAAAAGGTCAAAAAGCTCGTAGCGGTGGCGGTGTTCGTCTTGGTTTTGAAGGTGGACAAACTCCATTGTTCCGTCGTGTACCAAAACGTGGTTTCTTGAATGTAAACCGCAAGGAATATGCGATTGTTAACCTTGACCAATTAAATATTTTTGAAGATGGTGCAGAAGTAACTCCAGTGGTTCTCATCGAAGCAGGTATTGTAAAAGCTGAAAAATCTGGTGTTAAGATTCTTGGCAACGGAGAATTGACTAAGAAGTTGACTGTTAAAGCAGCTAAATTCTCTAAATCAGCTGAAGAAGCTATCACTGCTAAAGGTGGTTCAGTCGAAGTCATCTAAGAGAGGTGACCTATGTTTTTCAAGCTATTAAAAGACGCATTTAAAATAAAACAAGTACGGTCTAAGATTTTGTTCACCATTTTCATCATCTTAGTTTTCCGTATTGGTACAACCATAACCGTTCCAGGAATTAATGCTAAAGCTTTGAACAGTCTGAGCGATTTGCCTTTCTTAAATATGCTTAGCTTGGTTTCTGGGAATGCGATGAGAAATTTCTCTGTTTTCGCACTCGGTGTTAGTCCGTACATCACAGCTTCAATTGTGGTGCAACTCTTGCAAATGGACTTGCTTCCAAAATTTGTGGAGTGGGGCAAGCAAGGAGAAGTGGGACGGAGAAAGCTTAATCAGGCAACCCGCTATATCTCTTTAATCTTGGCTTTTGTTCAATCTATTGGGATAACCGCCGGATTTGCAACCCTATCACGGACCAAGTTGGTAGCAACACCAAACTGGCAAACCTATCTCTTAATTGGGGCACTGCTTACGACAGGTTCAATGATTGTGACCTGGCTTGGTGAGCAAATTACCGATAAGGGTTATGGGAACGGTGTATCCATGATTATCTTTGCAGGGATTGTGTCAGGAATTCCTGGAATGATTAAGGGAATCTATGAAGATTATTTTGTCAATGTTCCAAGTGAACGGCTGACTTCATCATCGATTTTTGTAGGGATTTTGATTGTTGCAGTTTTGATTATTATCTACTTTACAACATTTGTGCAGCAAGCTGAATACAAGATCCCGATTCAATATACAAAAATTGCAAAAGGGGCACCATCCAGTTCTTACTTACCATTGAAAGTCAATCCTGCTGGAGTGATTCCGGTTATCTTTGCAAGTTCGATTACAGCTGCTCCGGCAGCCATCTTCCAATTTGTAAGTGCCATGGGTTATGATGCTGGTTGGGTTCGGACAGCCCAGTCGCTTCTTGCGACTACTACCATCAGTGGTATGTTTATGTATGCTTTCTTAATTATTCTCTTTACGTTCTTTTATACATTTGTACAGATTAATCCTGAAAAGACAGCAGAGAATTTGCAAAAGAGCGGAGCCTACATCCCAGGTGTTCGGCCAGGTAAAGGGACTGAAGATTATATGTCTAAGCTGCTTCGCCGATTGGCAACAGTTGGCTCTCTCTTCCTAGGATTTGTAACGATTATTCCAATCCTAGCCAAAGACCTTTTCGGCCTGACCGATGCGGTTGCTCTTGGAGGAACTAGTCTTCTTATCATTATTTCAACTGGTATTGAAGGAATGAAACAGTTGGAAGGCTATCTTCTGAAGCGCAAGTATGTCGGATTTATGGATACTACAACAGAATAGAAATAGGTTGACCTAGTCAACCTTCTATTTTGTTTTTAAAAAAGTTTATTAAGTGCTTTAATAGATTGCTTTAAAAACAAAAAAGGAGACAGATCATGAATCTTTTGATTATGGGCTTGCCAGGGGCAGGCAAGGGAACTCAAGCAGCTAAGATCGTAGAACAATTCCATGTTGCGCATATTTCAACAGGGGATATGTTCCGTGCTGCTATGGCTAATGAGACAGAAATGGGTGTATTGGCGAAATCCTACATTTCTAAAGGCGAGTTGGTGCCAGATGAAGTGACAAACGGAATCGTGAAAGAGCGCTTGGCACAAGATGATATTAAAGAAACTGGTTTCTTGTTGGACGGTTATCCACGGACAATTGATCAAGCTCATGCTTTGGATCAAATCCTTGCGGATCTGGGCATCCAACTTGACGCAGTTATCAATATCGAAGTAAATCCAGATAGTTTGTTAGAACGTTTGAGCGGACGGATTATCCACCGCGAAACAGGGGAAACCTTCCACAAGGTTTTCAACCCACCAGTGGATTACAAAGAAGAAGACTACTACCAACGCGAAGATGACAAGCCTGAAACAGTGAAACGTCGCTTGGATGTCAATATCGCTCAAGGACAACCAATTATTGAACATTACCGCGCCCAAGGACTGGTCCACGATATTCAGGGGAATCAAGAGATTGAAGCTGTTTTCTCAGATATCGAAAAAGTCTTGTCAAATTTGAAATAAAGCGTTTTTCCTGCTTGCAATATTTGACAAGTAGTGATACAATGAGTTAGTCTGACTTATAATTGTTACCTCTGTGCTCAGAGGAATCTATCGAAATTTAGGGAGGTGCTTTTGCGTGGCAAAAGACGATGTGATTGAAGTTGAAGGCAAAGTAGTTGATACGATGCCGAACGCAATGTTTACGGTTGAACTTGAAAATGGACATCAGATTTTAGCAACAGTTTCTGGTAAAATTCGTAAAAACTATATTCGTATTTTAGCGGGAGATCGTGTTACTGTCGAGATGAGTCCTTATGATTTGACACGTGGACGGATCACTTACCGCTTTAAATAATCGAAAAACTTGGAGGGATAAGAAATGAAAGTAAGACCATCGGTCAAACCAATTTGCGAATACTGCAAAGTTATTCGTCGTAATGGTCGTGTTATGGTAATTTGCCCAGCAAATCCAAAACACAAACAACGTCAAGGATAAGATAGAAAGGAGAAAAAATGGCTCGTATTGCTGGAGTTGACATTCCAAATGACAAACGTGTAGTCGTTTCACTTACTTACGTGTACGGTATCGGACTTCCAACTTCTAAGAAAATTTTGGCTGCTGCTGGAATCTCAGAAGACATCCGTGTCAAAGATCTGACATCTGATCAGGAAGACGCAATCCGTCGTGAAGTGGATGCAATCAAGGTTGAAGGTGACCTTCGTCGTGAAGTAAACCTGAACATCAAGCGTTTGATGGAAATCGGTTCATACCGTGGTATCCGTCACCGTCGTGGACTTCCTGTCCGTGGACAAAACACTAAGAACAATGCTCGTACTCGTAAAGGGAAAGCCGTTGCGATTGCAGGTAAGAAAAAATAATATAAGGAGGTAAAAAGTCTTGGCTAAACCAACACGTAAACGTCGTGTGAAAAAGAATATCGAATCTGGTATTGCTCATATTCACGCTACATTTAATAACACTATTGTTATGATTACTGATGTGCATGGTAATGCAATTTCTTGGTCATCAGCTGGTGCTCTTGGTTTCAAAGGTTCTCGTAAATCTACACCATTTGCTGCCCAAATGGCTTCTGAAGCTGCTGCTAAATCTGCACAAGAACACGGTCTTAAATCAGTTGAAGTTACTGTTAAGGGTCCAGGTTCTGGTCGTGAGTCAGCTATTCGTGCTCTTGCTGCCGCTGGTCTTGAAGTAACAGCAATTCGTGATGTGACTCCTGTACCACACAATGGTGCTCGTCCTCCAAAACGTCGCCGTGTATAATCACAAACAATTACACTGCTTTTCGTTTAAGAGGGAGTATAATAAATGATTGAGTTTGAAAAACCAAATATAACAAAAATTGATGAAAATAAAAACTATGGCAAGTTTGTAGTAGAACCATTAGAACGCGGTTATGGTACAACACTTGGAAATTCTCTTCGTCGTGTACTTCTCGCCTCACTTCCAGGTGCAGCAGTGACTTCTATCAATATTGAAGGAGTATTGCACGAATTTGATACGATTTCTGGGGTCCGTGAAGATGTGATGCAGATTATTCTGAACATCAAAGGGATTGCTGTAAAATCTTACGTCCAAGACGAAAAGATGATTGAGTTGGATGTTGAAGGACCTGCAGCAGTGACTGCTGGGGATATTTTGACAGACAGTGATATCGAAATTATAAACCCTGATCATTATCTCTTTACAATCAGTGAAGGTGCTAGCTTTAAAGCAAAAATGGCTGTAAATAGCGGTCGTGGTTATGTACCAGCTGACGAAAATAAAAAAGATGATGCTCCAGTGGGCACACTTGCGGTGGATTCTATCTACACGCCTGTGACAAAAGTTAATTACCAAGTTGAGCCAGCTCGTGTTGGTAGCAACGATGGTTTTGACAAACTAACCCTTGAAATTTTGACGAATGGAACCATTATTCCAGAGGATGCTTTGGGACTTTCAGCCCGTATCTTAACGGAACATTTGAATCTGTTCACTAACTTGACAGAAGTTGCTATTGCGACTGATGTCATGAAAGAAGCAGAAAAAACATCAGATGATCGTGTTTTGGAACGCACTATTGAGGAATTGGATCTATCAGTTCGCTCTTACAACTGTCTCAAACGTGCAGGTATCAATACCGTCTTTGATTTGACAGAAAAATCAGAGCCTGAAATGATGAAAGTTCGTAACTTGGGCCGCAAGAGTCTTGAAGAAGTTAAAGTTAAACTTGCCGACCTTGGTCTTGGGTTAAGAAATGATAAATAAAGGAGGAATACATGGCTTACCGTAAACTAGGACGCACTAGCTCACAACGTAAAGCAATGCTTCGCGATTTGACTACTGACTTGATTATCAATGAATCAATCGTAACAACTGAAGCTCGTGCTAAAGAAATCCGTAAAACAGTTGAAAAAATGATTACTCTTGGTAAACGTGGTGACTTGCATGCTCGTCGTCAAGCAGCAGCTTTTGTACGTAACGAAATTGCATCAGAAAACTATAATGAAGAGACTAACAAATACACTACAACTACAGCTCTTCAAAAATTATTCTCTGAATTGGCACCTCGCTATGCTGAGCGCAATGGTGGATACACTCGTATTCTTAAGACTGAACCACGCCGTGGGGATGCTGCGCCAATGGCAATTATTGAATTAGTATAATTTTTATCAATTTTGTTGAGTGTTATGATGGTGGAGTTCTTATGCTCTTAGTCTAGCTCTGGTCTACCGCTAGGAACTTTCCTAGCGGGAACACTCATCATCATGATGAAAGGGTAGACGCTTGTTTACGAAATTGCTTTTATTGAAAAAACAATTTCGTAAGCAGGCGTTTTTGGCTCTTTTCTACCATTTGTCAAGTCTGTCAAGGCTTTAAGTGAAAAATGAGATAAGACAGTAGCTATTCCGAGGTTACTGTCTTATTTTTAACACTTTTTGAGCCATAAAAGGGCATGCAA
>NZ_JBZYCU010000005.1:0-91906 GCF_058933875.1 Streptococcus sp. STC1396
GTATCTGTCTATCAGTCGAATCATATATTGGATACCGGATTCTGCAACACTGAACTGGTCCGACAAAGACTTAATACTTTCACCATTTTGCCGTAACTCATAGATTTTGACTTTGTCTTCATAACTTAATTTCATAAAAATAACACCCCAAATGTTAGATTTTTTCTGTCTAACTTTTGGGGTGCGGTTCAAAAGGCGTCTAGGTATTTTTGTTTGATATATGTGAGTTCTTTATTCCAGCACCAACATGCCATCTTGCACTGCAAATGGATCTTTTTCATTAATGCGGTCGTAGAACATAATGCCGTTGGTGTGGTCAATTTCGTGTTGGACCACGATTGAGTTGTAGCCTTTGAGTTTGATACGGTGTTTTTGACCGTCCTTGTCAAAGTAATCCACGGTCACCCGTGCATGACGCACGACATAGCCTGGCACTTCTCGGTCAACGGACAGGCAGCCTTCACCATCAGCCAGAGCAGCATCTTGGACGGAGTGGGCAACAACTTTGGGATTGTACATGACTTGAGCCAATGAATAAGCTTCTTTCGGTGGATTGCCTTCCTCGTCTTCTGGATTGGGGACTAAAACAGCGATAACCCGCTTGGAGATATCTAGCTGGGGAGCTGCTAGACCAACACCGCCACGCAAGCCCATCTTTTCAGCCATGACTGGATCCTGAGAATGTTTCAGAAATTGCATCATTTTCTCACCCAGAATGATTTCCTGGTCTGACAGAGGGAAGCTGACTTCCTCGGCCACCGCACGCAGGGTCGGGTTGCCTTCGCGGATAATATCGCTCATATCAATCAAATGAGCTGCTTTGGTTAATTTATCAATAACAGATGTTTTTTCAATAACAGACATGATTCTCTCCTTTTTCTACTCTTCATCATAACACAAATTGAAGAAGAAATAAAGGAAGGTGCTACCTTTTTATTGTGGTCAGTGTAGCGTTAATGGAGACAGGTGGACGGATTTCTGATTTTTTAAGAAAAGATGATTGCGTCTTTTTCTAAAAAACTGTATGATAAAAGGAGTGTGATTTTTAAAGGAAAATAGAATGAAAAAGTTTATGGAAAAAGTGAGTATCCTCTCACTTTCTTTAGTTTTGACTACAGCATTTTCGGTTTCCAGTGCTCAATCAGCTATGTTTGCCTTCTATAAAGACCTGCCAGAGAGCTGGGTGGAATTGCTTGTTTCTCTGCCTTCGGCCGGCATTATGCTGATGCTGCTCTTAAACGGCCGAGTTGAGAAATATTTATCCGAGCGACAGATGATTGTGACGGGGCTCCTGATTTTTTCTCTCTGCGGTTTTGTTCCCCTCTTAAATCAGAATTATTGGGTGATTTTTGCCTCGCGTTTCATCTTTGGTATGGGAGTCGGTCTTCTTAATGCCAAAGCGATTTCAATTATTAGTGAGCGTTATAGAGGTAAGGAACGGATTCAGACTTTGGGTTTGCGCGGTTCGGCAGAAGTTGTTGGAACAGCGCTGTTGACGCTGGGGGTCAGCCAGCTACTTCGCTTTGGCTGGGAAGTCGCTTTCTTGGTCTATGCGTCAGGTCTGATTGTTTTGGCACTCTATTTGCTCTTTGTCCCCTATGGCAAGGAGGAAAAGCAGCACAAGACTCATCAGGTAGGAAGACGTTTAACAGCTTCACAGTGGTTTTTGACAATCGGTCTGGCATTTGTGGCGGCTGTGATCGTTTTGAGCAATGTCGTGATCAATCTGCGCGTGCCTGGAATTGTTGAGAAGTCTGGTATGGGAAGTGTTCAGACAGCTGGTCTGATTCTCTCAGTCATGCAGTTAATCGGGATTGTAGCAGGCCTATCTTTTTCACCCCTGCTGCATCATTTTAAGGAAAATTTGCTGACTCTTGCAGGAGCGGTATTCGGTCTGACTCTTATCATGATTGGTCTTGCACCCAATCTGTTTCTGTTGAGCATGACTACCATTGCTGCCGGCTTTGCCTATAATATCAGTCTGATAGCAATTTTCCATATTCTTTCTGAGAGGATTCCCAGCAAGTCCCTCAATCAAGCAACTTCGATTGCGATTTTGGGCTGCAGTAGCGGAGCTACTTCTACAACCTTCGTGCTGAGTCTGATTGGCAATTTCTCAAGTCAGGCCTCTTTTATCTTCGGTATCTTGGGAGCGCTGATGGTTTTGATAGCAGTGTTGGCCTTTAGTATCGTCAAGAAAACGGCCGTTTAGGAGGAAAAGATGCGTCTGGATAAATTTTTAGTCGAAAGCGGCCTTGGCTCGCGCAGTCAAGTCAAACAACTGTTGAAAAAGCGTCAAGTTTGGGTCAATGGCGCAGTAGTAACATCAGCCAAGACTCAGATTGATGAACAGTCTGACCAGATTATGGTGGATGGTCAGGAATTAAAATATGAAAAATTTGTTTATTACCTTTTAAACAAGCCCAAAGGAGTCATTTCAGCCACGACGGATGACCAGCATCGAACGGTTCTGGATTTGCTTGATGATATTGCCCGTCAAAAGGAAGTCTTCCCTGTTGGGCGACTAGATATAGACACGCATGGACTCCTGCTTCTAACCAATAACGGCCCATTATCGCACACTATGCTGTCACCCAAGCGTCATGTTCCTAAGCTTTATCAGGCTCAGGTTGCTGGTCTGATGGATCAGGCGGATATTGAGCGTTTTGCCCAAGGCATAGAACTCAAAGACTTCACCTGTCAGCCAGCCCAGCTAAAAATCTTAGAAACGGATGAAACAACTGAGACCAGTCGGGTGCAGATTACCCTTTCAGAAGGTAAGTTTCATCAGGTGAAGCGCATGGTTTTAGCTTGCGGGAAGGAAGTAATCGACCTCCAGCGCTTATCCATGGGGCCTTTGCAGCTAGATGAAAGTCTAGAGCTAGGTCAATGGCGACGCTTGACCAAAGAAGAATTGCAGAGCTTGGAAATCTTTCAAGTTGAACTATAGGAAATTGGGAAAGTGGAGCAGATTGATCGCTTCACTTTTACTCTATTTGACAGTTAAGCCTTGATATGATAAGATTTAGGTAACTATATCTAGAAAAAGTTTCAGAGGAAATTATGGCAATTGAAAAGACAGTCAGCGAGCTGGCCGAGATCTTAGGAATCAGCCGTCAGGCAATCAATAACCGTGTCAAGGCCTTGCCGCCGGAGGATACAGAAAAAAATGAAAAAGGAGTCACAGTTGTGACTCGCAGTGGCCTGATTAAGTTAGAAGAAATTTACAAAAAGACGATTTTTGAAGACGAGCCGGTCAGTGAAGAAGTCAAGCAGCGCGAGCTGATGGAAATTTTAGTGGATGAGAAAAATGCTGAGATTTTGCGTCTTTATGAACAACTCAAGGCCAAAGATAGCCAGCTGGCTAAAAAAGACGAGCAGCTCCGTATCAAGGATGTGCAGATTGCAGAAAAAGACAAACAGCTGGACCAGCAGCAGCAGCTGACGGCCAAGGCTATGAGTGAGCGTGAAACCCTCCTCTTGGAGCTGGATGAAGCCAAGGAGAAGGTGCAGGAGCAAGAGAGCAAAGGTTTCTTCGCCCGTTTCTTTGGAAGATAATAAAGAAAATCTCAGTTGAACAGGCTGAGATTTATTTGTGAAAAAAGGATCAGAATCAAGAGGGAAAAACAGCAAGTATTGATTTGCTGGAGCCATTTTGTGACCGCCAGATTTTTCCTTAACTCAGCCAGGCAGCCCTCCAGACCAAGTATGATGTTGGCTGGTCCAGACTATCTACACTTCTAAAAAATAATAAAGGAAAAGAAATGAAATCACAAAGATTAGGAATTTTAAGACTTTATCGGAACCTTGATAAATTATTGGTGCTCTTCTTTTTGGATTTTATGCTGATGGAATACGCATGGATCCCTTTTAATTCATTTTCAGCTGAGACCTTACTCAAGCAGACAGGTTACCTCTTTTTTTCTTATAATAATGCTCTGGGAGTTTTAACTTCTGATTGGCTGGTTTCTTTAGGATTTGTGGGTCTATTTGTGGCCAATCTTTTAGTAGCTTATTACCAAATTGGCCTTATTTTTATGGGGGTGCGCAATCTTTTAGACAAGCAGGAGCGAAGCATTTTTCAATTTATCAAGCAAACTTTCAAAGACAGTTGGAGTTTGATTAAATATGCTCGTCCCAGTAAGATTCTGTTTATAGCGCTTTATGCAGGATTTCTCTTTCCCTTTTTGCGCCATGTCCTAAAGATTTATTATCTTAATAAAATTCTAATTCCGGAGTTTATTGTCACCTATTTGCAGAATACAGTTTGGATGAAGGGTTTGATTTCAGTTCTTGGTATTCTCATATATTTGGCAGCCGTTCGGCTCATGTTTGCCCTGCCTCAGTTATTTTTTGAGCATGTCCCTTTACGAGAGGCCATTCGCTACAGTTTGCAGAAAACCCAAAAACGAGTCCTTTATTATTCTTGGAGTCTCTTTTGGCTGCTCATTAAAAGTTTTTTACTATTTCTTCTCATCACTGTCCCAATTTTAGTGATTCAGCAATATGCCGATAGCCAGTCGAATGCCATCTCTTTTGCCAGTGCCATGGTCAATTATGTTTTGATTAAGTTGGCTTATTACTTCATGTTGGCCTATTTCCTGCTTAAATTTATTGCCTTTTTGACAGATAGTTCTTTCGCGGAATACCAACATAGAAAAGGGTTGCCCCTAATGCGTTGGTTTGTACTGTTGTCCACCAGTGCTGTATTTGCGATTGAAAGCTTTGTCTATTTAAATTTCCCGCTGGAAAACATCCCGCTTACGATTTCTCATCGAGGAGTTTCCCAAGCCAATGGCGTCCAGAATACGGTTGAATCGCTAGAAAAAACAGCCCTTCTCAAACCAGATTATATTGAAATGGATGTGCAAGAAACCAAGGATGGTCAATTTGTCATGATGCACGATGCCAATTTGCGCCAGCTGGCTGGTGTCAATGCCAAGCCACAAGAGCTGACTTTGGATGAGCTTACTTCTTTAGACATTTTTGAAAATGGCTATTCAGCAAAAATTTCCAGTTTTGATAGCTATTTGGAGCGAGCCAATCAATTAGGACAACGGCTTTTGATTGAAATTAAGACCAGTCATTTAGATTCTGAGGATATGATGGAGCGCTTTATGACTCGTTATGGAGCCAAGATTAAAATTTACGGGCATCAAATTCAGTCCTTAGACTATCGCGTGATTGATAAGGTGCGTAAATATGATGCGTCAATCCCAACCTTTTTCATCCTACCTTATAATACGATTTTCCCAAGGACAAAGGCCTCAGGCTACACCATGGAGTATTCAACCTTAGATGAAAACTTCGTGTTTAAGCTTTGGACTTCAGACAAACTCTTGTATGATTGGACGATTAATAGTGAAGATGCAGTGGCCAAATCCTTCCGCCTAGGAGTTGATGGGATTATCACAGATGATTTAGAACTGGTTCAAAATTCAATCAAGAGACTGAGAGATAATCCAGAGTATGCCATCCTCCTCATGAATAAAGCAGTAGATTTATTTAATTTTACATAAAAAATGCTGATTTTAGCAATCATGCTAGAATATAGCTGATACAACAAAGACAAATGAAGTCACAAAAAAACTCTAAGCAGTGTAAAATTTTTGCCTAGAGTTTTCTTTATAGCTGGTGAATAAGTTTATCAGCCAAAGTTAGAATGGTAGTTTTCCTGCAAATGCACCCAATTTCTTTTTAGTTGCTTCATCAATCTGCTCAAGAGCGCTGTTGATGGCCTGAATGGTCATATCTGATAAAGTTTCCAAATCCTCTGGATCGACAACTGCCTCTTGAAATTCCAATTTTACAACTTTTTTATCGCCGGTTAAAGTCGCTACAACTAAATCTTGGGCTGATTTACCGGTGAATTCTGTCGCAGCCAGCTCTTCTTGGCCTTTTTCCATTTGCTTCTGAAGCTTTTGAGCTTGCTTCATCATGGATTGCATGTTCATCATAATAGAAATTCTCCTCAGTATTTAAATTCAACTATTATTCTACCATATTTGGCAATTCTAAGCTAGACTTATCTAAATCAACCGTCAGCTGATAGTCGGTTTGATCACGAACGGTATGCTCGAAGTCAGTAGTGTATAGGACGAGGCGGAGCTGGTCGCCTTTTTTCATCTTGTAGATGGTTGGCTGTAGCTCGAAGGAACATTCCATCCATTGGTCAGGGATGATCTCTTCGACAGTCAGTAGGTTTGCCCGATTTTGCAGGTTGAGAAAGCCTTTGGTAATGACACGGTGTGGCGTTTCAGTATGGGGGAGTTCAACCAGATTGTCCAGCATATAGTAGCGGCCGTTGTCCATGACTCTAGGCTCAATCGGTGTGGGAATCGGAGTAAGGCGTTTAGCTGGTCCGAAGTCCAGCAATTGAGCAGAGATCAGCCCCTTATCGGTGCTGGACTTGAGGCGAAGATTGAGTTGGCTTGCTCCGTTGAGAAAGAGGTCCTTTTCCAAGGTCCAGTCCAGAGTAATCTGGTTGACTTTACCGTCAAAAAGCTCAGTTTTAAAGCTTTGGTAGTTTTTGGCAAAGCGATTATAGTCTTCTTCTGGATATTGATTTTTGATAGATTGGCAGTCTTGGCCTAGTTGGAGATGAAGATTCTGCTCTTGCCCGCCGAAGTCTTCCAAGGTCAACCAGTTTTGAGCTTGGCTGTTGTCCTGCCAGATGACTGCTGGCAGTTCGAAGTCTGATTCACATCCTAGCAGTTTCTTGCTCAGCAGAGCATTGATAGACTCACGGAAGTCAATGGACTGCCAGTTGTTCATGTAAACATGGGCACCATTGTGGAAGAAGAGGTGCTTTTTGATGTGGGCTGGCAAGGCTCGGAACATATTATAGACATGGAGGGGCTTAACATTCCAGTCTTGAGAGCCGTGGGTGAAGACGACTTCGGCCTTGACCTTATCTGCATTGATCAGGTAGTTGCGGTCATGCCAAAATTGATTGTAATCTCCGGTTTGTCGATCTAGGTCCTTACGCTGTTGCTCTAGACTTTGCTGATAAGCATCATTATGACGCAGGTAGTCACCAGCCCTTAGGTTGCGGGAGTAGGTCAGTTCAGTCAGAGATTCAAAATCCTCTCCTGGGTAGCCACCGGGACTGGTGACTAGGCCGTTTTCGCGGTAGTAGTTGTACCAAGAAGAAATACCAGCTTCGGCAATGATGACCTCCAGTCCATCTACACCAGTTGTAGCCAATCCATTGGACATGGTGCCCAGATAGGAAATGCCGGTCGTTGCGACTTTGCCGTTGGACCAAGTGGCCTTGATTTCCCGCTGGCGCGTGTGGTCAGTAAAGGCTCGGCAGCGGCCATTGAGCCAATCAATAACGTTCTTATAGGCTTCGATCTGCTGATAGTCGCCGCTGGTCATCAGTCCTTCAGAATCTTTGGTTCCCACTCCAGACACGTAGAGATTGGCAAAGCCGCGGGGCAGCAAGTAGTCATTGAGCGTGTAGGTGCCGATATGACCTAGTTTTTCCTCGGCTTCAGAGACTTCTTGAGCTGGAGCTGGCGCGTCCAGCTGGAGCAATTTGAGCTCAGGCTCTTGTACTGTGATTTGATGGGGCTCTTTTTTTGCTAAGTCTACATTCATATTGTGGAGAGCCTTGTCGCTGGCCGGGTCATTGGTCCCTTGATGATAAGGAGAAGCTGTCATGACAGCTGGGACTTGCCCTTGATAGCGGGGGCGGATAATGCTGACCTTGACCAAATCTGGCAGGCCATCTCCATCGGTATCAACTCGGCTTTCTACATAGACCACCTCGCGGATGGCATCATGGCTGGTAAAAGTTGCCAGACTCTTGCCGTTGAAGTAGTGGTGGGTATTGTCCTCGGGGATCAAACCCTCGCTGACTAGCTTATCAACCAGCAGATTGCCGTTTTTTGTTCGAGTGTTGAGCAACTGGTAGAGGTTTTCCAATAGAGCGCCGTAAACGATAGGAAAGTTGCTTTCCGTCCGGAATTTCTCAAGATCGGTGAAATCCATAAAAGGCACAAGGTCTAGGAGTTGGAAAGCAGTCATGTAGAAGACCTCAGCCGTCAGTTCTCGATCAGACTGGAAGAAGCTCAGCAGGTCTGTTTCGCTATCTGCAGCCCAGGCTTGGAGCAGGTAATCGGTATTCTGATAGAGAAAG
The DNA here is from genome assembly GCF_058933875.1 of Streptococcus sp. STC1396. Lineage (NCBI taxonomy): Bacteria > Bacillati > Bacillota > Bacilli > Lactobacillales > Streptococcaceae > Streptococcus > Streptococcus sp. STC1396. The sequence continues at coordinate 8,144 of NZ_JBZYCU010000005.1, forward strand.
AAACAGCGACGCAGAAAATGTTCAAAATTTTTCTTATCGGACTGCTGCGGATCAAAAGAAAAGCCCAGCTGGGACAACTCTTCTTTCATTTTCTCAGGCGCTGTCTTACTGTAACTATACTGATTAAAATGCATCATTTTTCCTCTTTTTCTTGTTTTTATTTAAAATGACCTTTACATTATCCATTATACTTGATAAAATATAGATTGTCTAAAAAATTTTTTAAGGAGAAATTAAATGGATTTCAATTGGGCTATTAAATATGCCACAGAATTTCTAGGAACAGCCATCCTCATCATTTTGGGGAATGGTGCTGTAGCCAATGTTGAATTAAAGGGCACCAAAGGTCATCAAAGTGGTTGGTTGGTCATCGCCGTTGGTTATGGTATGGGGGTTATGATTCCAGCTCTGATGTTTGGAAATGTCTCAGGTAACCACATCAATCCTGCTTTCACTTTAGGGCTTGCAATTAGCGGATACTTCCCATGGGGACAAGTGGCTCCATATATCGTTGCGCAAGTTTTGGGTGCGATCTTTGGACAGGCTTTGGTTGTGGCAACACATCATCCTTACTACTTAAAAACAGAAAAACCTAATAATATTTTAGGTACTTTCTCAACAATTTCAAGTTTGGATCACGGAACGCCTGAATCTCGTAAAGCAGCAACAATCAATGGATTTGTCAATGAGTTTGTTGGCTCCTTTGTTCTTTTCTTTGCAGCAATGGGCTTGACAAAACACTACTTTGGAGCAGAAGCTCTTCAATACATGAAGCAATTAGCTGAACAAACAGGTCAAAAAGCTGATTTTTCTCAATTGGCTCTTAAAGCACAAATTGCGCCTCACACAGCAGCTGGTCTTTCTGTCGCTCACTTGGCGCTTGGTTTCCTAGTTATGGCATTGGTAACTTCACTTGGTGGTCCTACTGGCCCAGGTCTCAACCCTGCCCGTGATCTCGGACCACGTATCTTGCACGCTATTTTGCCAAAATCAGTCCTTGGTGAACACAAGGGTGATTCAAAATGGTGGTATGCTTGGGTACCCGTTGCAGCTCCGATTCTTGCAGGGATTGCAGCAGTTGCTCTGTTTAAAGCTATTTATGGATAATAAACATTCAAAGGCTGAGAGAAATCTCGGTCTTTTTTATTTGGCAGCTGTCCACTTATTAATCGTCTGAAGGGTCGGAGAATACTGGACTGTTTTCGTCTCGTTCAGTTTTTTAATATGGTCAGATAAAATGTTTAAAAAATTGTTGATTTGCGCATAATTTCTTGTAAAAAAAATCAAAATCTATTACAATAAAATGGTTTGGAGGAAGTTATGAGTACAAATCATATTACAAGGATTATTCCGGTAATAAAAGTAAATAATCGCAATCTTAATCAAGATTTTTATGTAAAAACTCTAGGGATGAAATCCTTGTTGGAAGAAGCTGCTCTGTTATCTTTGGGAGATCAGACTAAAACAGAAAAATTGATTTTAGAAGAATCTCCAAGCATGCGCTCGCGTCGTGTAAAAGGGCCTAAAAAATTATCAAGGCTCATAATTAAAGTGCAAGAGCCTAAAGAAATAGAGGCTCTATTAGCTCAAAAACCGGAATGTCTCAAACTTTACCGAGGCAAAGTCGGTTACGCTTTTGAAGCTTTGTCTCCAGAAGGCGATCGGATTTTGCTACATGCTGAGACAGAGGTTTCTTCTCTTAAAGAAGTGGCAGAGGTGCCGTTATTTAAAAAGCGGGAGGATTTTATTGGGCTCAGCCAGTTTGATGTTGAGGTACTGGAACTTCATGTTTCTGATGTTGAAAAAGCGGAAGCCTTTTATCAAAAGATTGAGAATGCTTGTGATTTTCTGGTTTTTAAGGAGGCATTTGGGCCAGACTTGTCAGTGAGTAATGAAAAAACTTGGGATTTGGCTATGCTGAAATGTAAACTAGTCACCTTGGATACCAATCTTTTGAAAGAAGTTTTTCAAAATCAGGAAATCTTCATACCGAAGTCTGATAAATTTTTACTCAGTCAAGACCCGAATAAGATTGAACTGTGGTTTGAAGCATGAGTATCGAAATGATTCTTGGAAAAATTGATGAACAGCTGAGGGCGGGAATTTATCCTGGCGCCAGTTTGGCTTTGTATCGGGATGGACAATGGCAGGACTTTTACCTTGGGCTGGCAGATCCCAGTCGCAAGGAGGAAACACGGCCAGGACTGGTCTATGATTTGGCCAGCGTCAGTAAGGTGGTTGGTGTTGGGACTGTAGCTGCTTTTTTGTTTCATAGCAGTTCTCTAGAGCTGGATCGGCCTTTGAGGCATTATTATCCTGCTTTTCATGATAATCAGGTCACGGTGCGGCAGCTGTTGACCCATACCTCTGGGCTGGATCCTTATATTCCCCGTCGTAATGAGTTGAATGCTCAAGAGCTGAAGGCAGCACTTAACCATCTAACTGTTCTTGAGGATAGGTCATTTCGCTATACGGATGTCAATTTTCTGCTATTAGGTTTTATGTTAGAAGAGATGTTTGACAAGTCCTTAGATGCTCTCTTTCGGCAGGAAATTTTTGAGCCTTGGCAGCTTTCAGAAACTGGTTTTGGTCCTGTAAAAGAAGCAGTACCGACGGTGCGAGGTGTAGAGGGGGGCTTAGTGCACGATCCTAAGGCGCGTGTGTTGGGAATTCATGCTGGCAGTGCAGGACTGTTTTCTACTGTAAAGGATTTACAATGTTTCTTGGAACATTATCTACAGGATGATTTTGCTTCCGAATTGACCCAGAATTTTTCCAGAGAAGCAGGGAAGGCTCGCAGTTTGGGCTGGAATATAGATGGAAATTGGCTGGATCATACAGGCTATACGGGTACTTTTATTATGTATAACCGAATTGAGCAAAAGGCTGTTATTTTTCTATCTAACAGAACTTATGAAAAAGATGAGCGAGCTCAGTGGATTTTGGATCGCAACCAGCTAATGGACCTGATCAAAAAAGAATTATAAAATAGGAACTCCAGACTGGAAATGCTGGAGTTTTTTTGTCGTGGAAAAACAAAGATAACAATCGCTTTTTTTGTAAAAGTATATTAAAATAAAAAGGAGAGAAAGATTTATCGAGAAGAAAAATGACAAAAGAAATAGGTGTCGGGACGGCACATAGTAAGATAATTTTAATGGGGGAACACTCGGTCGTGTATGGCTATCCAGCTATCTCCCTGCCACTGAATAATATTGAGGTCACTTGCCAAGTATTTCCATCTGAATCCACCTGGACTCTCTACAAGGACGATACCCTGTCTATGGCTGTTTTTGCGAGTCTGGAACATTTGGGGAAACAGGAAGCCAGAATTCGCTGTCAGGTGAAATCTATGGTTCCTGAGAAAAGAGGGATGGGCTCGTCTGCGGCGGTCAGTATTGCGGCTATTCGAGCTGTCTTTGACTATTTTGAAGAGGAGTTGGATGATCAGACTCTAGAAATCTTAGTCAATCGAGCAGAGATGATTGCTCATATGAATCCTAGTGGTCTAGATGCTAAAACTTGTCTTAGCGATGTAGCCATCAAATTCATCCGCAATCTGGGTTTCAGCGAGATTGAGCTGAATCTGAATGCTTATCTGCTGATTGCTGATACCGGTATTTACGGGCATACCCGCGAGGCTATCAAAGTTGTGGAGAATCAAGGACAAAAAGCCTTGCCTCTACTACAGGAGCTGGGTAATTTGACTAAAATTGTAGAAAAGGCCATCGCTGCAAAAGATCTGCTAACCATGGGGCTAACTATGACCAAAGCGCACGAGAAATTGACTCAGCTGGGTGTTTCCTGTCCCAAAGCAGATGCTCTGGTTAGTCTGGCTGTCGAAAATGGTGCCTTAGGCGCCAAAATGAGTGGGGGCGGTTTAGGTGGCTGTATCATTGCCCTTGTAAAAGAAAAAGGTGAGGCGGAAAAATTAGCCGTCCTACTGAGAGAGAAAGGTGCGGTAAACACATGGATAGAAAGCCTGTAAGCGTCAAATCCTATGCTAATATTGCCATTATTAAGTATTGGGGAAAAGAAAATGCCAAAGAGATGATTCCATCAACCAGCAGTATTTCCCTAACCTTAGAAAACATGTACACCGAGACTAGATTGAGTCCCCTGCCAGCTGGTGCGACGAGAGATGAATTTTATATTAATGATCAGCTGCAAAATGAAGCCGAGCATGAGAAGATGTCGCGCATTATTGATCGCTTCAGACAGGATTCAGCTGATTTTGTCCGTATTGACACCCGCAACAATATGCCAACAGCAGCAGGGCTTTCTTCTAGTTCCAGTGGCTTGTCTGCTCTAGTTAAAGCCTGTAATGCTTATTTTGAAACGGGCTATGAAACAGAAGAGCTGGCTCAACTGGCTAAGTTTGCTTCCGGCTCCTCAGCTCGCTCCTTTTTTGGCCCTTTGTCAGCCTGGGATAAGGATAGTGGTGCTATTTACCCCGTCCAAACGGATCTAAAACTGGCTATGATTATGCTGGTCCTTTATGATGAAAGGAAACCCATCTCCAGTCGGGAAGGCATGAGGATCTGCCAAGCAACGTCCAGCAATTTTAAGGAATGGGTTGAGCAGTCTGCGCAGGATTATAGGCATATGCTGGCCTACCTCAAGGACAACGATTTTGATAGGGTCGGTCAGCTGGCAGAAAGCAATGCCCTACTCATGCACTCGACTACCCAGACAGCCCAGCCGCCCTTTAGCTATTTAACTGACCAATCCTATGTTGCAATGGACTTCATCAAGGAGTTGCGTCAAAAAGGAGAGCGTTGCTATTTCACCATGGATGCTGGGCCGAATGTTAAGGTTCTTTGTTTAGAAGAAGATCTGGACCATCTGGTTCCGATATTTGAAGAAAGATACCGCCTAATTGTTTCTAAAACAAAGGATTTACCTGATGAAGTCTGAACGAATTGTAAAAACCTGTGGAAAACTTTATCTGGCGGGTGAGTATGCTGTGCTTAGCCCTAGTCAAGCAGCCCTGATTAAAAATATTCCTATTTTTATGACGGGGAGAATTCAACCCGCCGTTACCTATCGTTTGGCTTCGGATATGTTTAATCATCAGGCTTCTCTGGAGCCGGATGCGGACTATGCCCTGATTCAGGAGACAATTGCGGTCATGAACGATTGGTTACTGGCGCAGGGGGTCACTTCCCAGCCCTTTTCTCTGACTATCAGTGGCAAGATGGAAAGGGAAGGGAGAAAGTTTGGGATTGGCTCCAGTGGTAGTGTAGTGATTTTGACACTGAAAGCAATGGCTGCTTTTTATCAGATGAATGTAGATGCGGAGCTGCTTTTTAAGCTGGCCGCTTTTGTCCTGCTGCGACGGGGAGACAACGGCTCTATGGGTGATTTGGCTTGCATTGCCTTTGAAGACTTGGTCTTTTATCGTTCTTTTGACCGAGCGCACATTCGAAAGCAGCTGGCCGCAACCGATATGATGACAGTTCTTGCCCAAGATTGGGGCTACCAGATTCGTCGTATTCAGCCTGCTTTAGCCTGTGATTTCTTAGTTGGTTGGACCAAGGAGCCAGCTATTTCCAAAGACTTGGTTGAGCAGGTTAAGTCAGCTATTGACGATCACTTTTTATCACAGACTCAGCAACAGGTGAATCTTCTGGCTGCGGCTCTGACAAGTGGGGATAAGACGGCTGTAAAGGCCAGTCTGGAAGAAGTCAGCAGTCTGTTAGCAGGACTCAGTCCAGCTATTTATACAACGAAATTAAGCCAGTTGAAAGCGGTAGCCGAGGGGCTAGACTGTGTAGCAAAAAGCAGCGGTGCCGGGGGTGGAGATTGTGGAATTGCGCTGGTTTTTAATGCCGAAGATAAGCAGATCCTGCTGCAGCGCTGGCAGTTAGCAGGGATTGAATTATTACACCAAGAAAGGATGGGCGAGTATGAGTCAGAGTCGTAAAGATGACCATATAAAATACGCTTTGGAGCAGACTCCGGGCTACAATAGCTTTGATGAGATGGAGTTGATTCATCGCTCGCTCCCAGAATATGATTTAGACGAAATTGATTTGTCAACTCATTTTGCTGGTCGCGACTGGGAGTTCCCTTTTTATATTAATGCAATGACCGGTGGCAGTCCAAAAGGCAAAGAAATCAATGAGAAATTGGCTCAGATAGCAGAGACCTGTGGCATTCTTTTCGTGACGGGCTCCTACAGTGCTGCTCTTAAAAATCCAGCGGATGATTCTTATAGGGTAGCTAAGGAGCGACCTGCTCTATTACTAGCTACTAATATTGGACTGGACAAGCCCTATGAAGCTGGCCAGCAGGCAGTGTCCGACCTACAGCCTATCTTTCTGCAGCTTCATGTCAACCTTATGCAAGAACTTCTGATGCCAGAAGGTGAGCGGGAATTCCGAGCTTGGAAACACCATCTCAAAGATTATGCGGACAGGCTATCTCTGCCAATTGTTGTAAAAGAGGTTGGTTTTGGCTTGGATCGTAGGAGTCTAGAGGCGGCTCGGGCTATGGGAGTCAAGACCTTTGATATTTCTGGTCGCGGAGGAACTAGCTTTGCCTACATCGAAAATCGCAGAAGCGGGCAGCGAGATTATCTCAATGACTGGGGTCAGACCACCCTGCAGGCTCTGCTCAATCTACAGGATTTGCGGGAAGAGACCGAACTTTTAGTCAGTGGAGGAGTCCGCCACCCATTAGATATTATCAAGGCCTTGGTTCTAGGCGCCAAAGCAGTCGGTCTATCTCGGACAATGCTGGAATTGGTCGAACATCATTCAGTAGATGAAGTTGTTGCCATCCTTAACGGTTGGAAGACTGATCTGCGTCTGCTCATGTGCGCCCTTTCCTGTCGAAATCTAGAAGAACTAAAACAAGTCCCTTACTTGCTTTACGGTCGCCTGAAAGAAGGCCGGGATCAACTCAGTCAGATAAGGGACAACTAAGCAAAAAATCACATGCAGAAAGTCTGTTAAAAAACGGACTGCATGTGATTTTTATGTTTATTGATTCTTTTTTCGTAGATCTTTCAAAATCTTTTGGGCAAGAGATAAGTTAAAGCTCTTTTCAGCTGTTAGTCGGTTAACTAAGAGTGGAACTTCCTGTTCTTGCGCACCTGCCAGAAGAGCCAAGGATTTGGCTTGCAGTTTCATATGCCCAGCCTGAATGCCTGTGCTGACGAGGGCTTTGAGGGCCGCAAAATTTTGCGCCAGGCCGACAGAAACGATTAGGCTAGCCAACTCTTTGGCTGTAGGCTGATTTAGAAGGTCAAAACTGGCTGCAACCGTCGGATTGAGACCAATAGAGCCCCCCTTGGTTGCGATAGGCATAGGCAGGGTTAGTTGACCTTGCAGTTTGCGATTTGTCCAGTTAGCTGTCCAGCTGGTCAGGCCTTGGTAAGAGCCTGAACGAGCAGCGTAGGCATGAGCCCCAGCTTCAATGGCGCGCCAATCATTGCCGCTTGCCAAAACAACGGCGTCAATGCCGTTAAAAATCCCCTTATTATGGGTGCTGGCGCGATAAGGATCAGCCTTAGCAAATTGGCTGGCTAGGACCATCTTCCGAGCAATCTTTTCCGCTTCGGTCTTGTCACGGCTGAGGAGACGGAAATCAATCTCACAGCTAGCTGTCACCAGAGCTTCTGTAGCATAATTGGATAGGATGGCCATCAGACTCTCTCCACCAGTCCATAACTCGAGCTGCTCCTTGAGAGCTTCCAGCATAGTGTTAAGGATATTGGCTCCCATGGCTTCCTGAGTATCGACAAGAAGATAAACGACCAGAAAATCGGTCTCTCCTTTCAGAAGTTCTGTCCGTAGGTCACAAGCACCGCCGCCCCGTTTGACAATGGAAGGGTAGGCTTGGTTGGCCAGTTCCAGCAAAATAGCTTTCTTTTCTTGGATTTGATGAAGAGCTGAGCTGACGTCCGGTATATCGTAGAGGGCAATCTGACCGATCATCTGGCGGTTGTGGACAGTGGTTGTAAAGCCCCCGCTACGTTTGATAATCTTGGCCGCAAAGCTAGCGGCAGCAACAACAGAAGGTTCTTCTGTTACAAAAGGAACCTGATAAAGTTTATCATCTACCAGAAAATCAGGTGCGATGGAATAAGGGAGAGCCAGAGTGCCTAAGACATTTTCGCTCATCTGATCTGCTGTTTCCAGAGAGAGGGTTTGCTGCTCTGCCAGTTGCTGCCAATGCTCGTAATCAATCAGCTCCTTCTCTTTTAGGAACTCTAGCCGTTCAGCGGGTGTTTTTTTTGAAAATCCAGTCCAATTTAGCTTCATAGCGCTTTCTCAACTTTAATATATTTTCGCTGATGCTCAGCAATTTCAGTCAGAGCATAGACCTGATTTTCATAACCGCTGAAGTGAGCATTTCCGTTTTCATCTAGCTGGGCTTCTTCAAAAAACATTTGCTCATAGTCAGGGATCGATACAGGCAGGCGTTGATCTAATTCTTGGAGGCGTGTTGTTGAAAGTTGCTGTTCATAGCCGTCCACCACATTTGCGCTGAAAATTTCAGCCACTGCTCCGCTGCCATAACTAAAGAGAACAATCTTATCACCAGCCTTTAGATTGTCAGAGTTTTCTAAAAGGGACAGCAGGCCCAGAAAGAGCGAGCCAGTATAGATGTTTCCTACTTTTTGGCTGTAAAGAATAGATTTATCGAAATTATCCTTTAGAATTTGCTGCTGGTCTTCTGGCAGGGTTTTATCCATGATTTTTTTCATGCCCTTAAGGGCCAGTTTTGGATAAGGCAAGTGGAAACAGTAGGCCGCAAAATCTTTGAGTGAGACTTTATGGCGCTGCTGATATTCAGCCCAAGTTGACTTTAAGCTGTCCAAATACTGCTGAGTAGAATAGATTCCGTTAACAAATGGCGTAGTCGAGTAATTTGGACGCCAAAAATCCATAACATCACGTGTTTGTGCTACATTATCTTCGTTGAAAGATAAAATCCGTGGATTTTGACTAATGAGCATTGCAATAGAACCAGCTCCTTGAGTCGGTTCTCCCGGAGTATGGGCACCGTATTTAGCAATATCGCTAGCAATCACTAAGACCTTGCTTTGAGGATACTGTTTAACATGCAGCTTGGCATAGTCAAGTGCTGCCGTGGCTCCATAGCAAGCCTCTTTGATTTCAAAACTGCGGGCAAAGGGCTGGATGCCGAGCAAGCCATGAATAAAAACTGCCGCAGCTTTACTTTGGTCAGTCCCAGATTCAGTTGCGACAATGACCATGTCGATTTCTTGTTTGTCCTTCTCTGATAAAATAGATTCGGCAGCAGAAGCCCCCAAAGTAATAATATCCTCTGTAATGGGTGCAATACTCAATTCTTTGAGTAGGAGGCCCTTACTTAATTTTTCAGGGTCGATGCCACGTTTTTCAGCCAAATCATCTAATTTTAAAACATAATTGCTTGTTGCAAAACCGATTTTATCGATTCCGATTGTCATAGTAAGACCTCTTTAAATCCTTTGATATCTAATATTATCTGAACACTATTTTACCATACTTGGGGGTAAAACTCTTATAAAAAATGCTGAATCTGTCCAAATCAGACTTAAGACGGATTTTGTACAAAAAATGCGTGAAATCGGAGGAAGATCGATTTCTATCCAGTCTGATGAGCTGCTGTAGAAAAGTCATCTTTGCCTATTTCAGCAAAGATGACTGCATACATTTTACAAGGATGGGCAGATCGCCTTATGTTTGGTGGACTTTCTTAGAACTAGTAATCTAAGTAGTCTTTTTTTGACGTTTCTTCAAATAGTTGTAAATCTTCAGTACTACAGTCCCGCTGGCCATCCCGATGGAGATAACTAAAGCTAGAATTACAACTAAGGTGGCATTGACCATAGCCTGACTGTAATCACCTGTCACAAAAAAGGCGGTTGTCCGATAGGAAATGTAGCCGGGAACCAGGGGAGCCAGAATGGCTAAAATGAAAACAACAGCCGGCGTTTTGAGGACGATACTGAGAATCTGACTGCAACAGGAGCCAATGATCGCGGCGATAAAAGTTGCCACAATAACATTGGTCGGTCCCTTGAGCAGGAGGTAAAGGAGCCAAGTACTCATTCCCAAAATGCCCCCAGGGATGAGCATGCTGCGTTGGACATTTAGAACGATTAAAAAAAGAATGATGGCAAGCAGACTAGCGATTGCTTGCAGAATAAATGTGAGTAGTGTCATAATTTTATTTCATTAAAACAAGGGCAACAGAAGTGCCCGCACCAAGGGCAAGAGTAATGAGAAGCGATTCAAAGAGCTTGCTCATTCCGGAGTTGATGTGGTTGGTCATAATGTCTCGTACCGAGTTGGTCAGAGCAATTCCTGGGACGAAGGGCATGACGGCACCTGCGATAATCAAATCTGCTGTTGAGTCGAAACCTGAGTAACGGGCCCAGACCTGAGCCAATAATCCGAAGACGAAGGCTCCAGCAAAGGCCGAGACAAAAGGAATCCGAATGTATTTGTCGACATAAAGGGAGAAGGAAAATCCAAATAAAGTTGCCACTCCAGCCCCAATAGCATCGTAGAAATTCCCGCCGAACATGATGGAGAAGAAGGGAGCACTGAGTGTTGCAGCCGTAATTAGCTCTTTTTTATTATAAGGAACTTTCTTTGATTTGAGTGTCCTCAGCTGCTCAAAAGCCTCTTCTAGACTGATTGCACCACTGACCAGTTGCCGAGAAACCTGATTGACATCACAGACCTTCTCGATATTGTAGTTCATATGGATATTCCGCTTCATTCGCGAAATATTGGTGTTTTCAATTGAAAAGAAAATAGCGACAGGCATGGCTAAGGCATTGCAGTCCATGATTCCCTGCGAATGGGCGATGCGGATCATCGTGTCCTCAACTCGGTAAATCTCAGAGCCACTTTGCAAGAGAAGTGTACCTGCTAACATGATGACATCCACGGCCAGATTAAGATCTTTTTCTTCTTTCATAGAAATGTTCTCAGCCATTTCATCCCCTTTTCCTCATTTCACAATAACTCTATTATAACACAAATGACCAAAGCTATCGCAATAAATCAAAATAAAACCAGCTGATTTTCAGCTGGTTTTAAGATTAGGAAAGAGGCTTAGCTAAGTGCATCATCCATTGAAAGAACTTCGTGGAAGACACGTTGTGTCAATTCAGTTTTTTGTTCTGGAGTGAGGTACTTAGTATTTACACAGTAACCTGAGATACGAACAATAACGTCTTCACCACTCATGATCTTTTCGTAAACATCGTTCAAGTCCATAACGTTCAAGTTAACGTGTTGTCCACCGTTTTCGAAGTAACCATCAAGGATTGTTACCAAGTTATCAACTTGTTCGTCACGAGTCTTACCAAGAGCGCGTGGTGATACTTGAGTTGTCAATGAGATACCGTCAGCTGCGTAGCTAAAGTCAAGGCTAGCAAGTGAGTTCAAGTTTTGCAACCATCCACCTTTAGCTTTGTTAGATGGGTTAGCACCTGGTGAGAAGAATTCAAGTTTAGACAAGTTCACAGAACCATCTTCGTTGAGGTATACACCTTTATGGACTGGTGAGTTACCAGTTTGTTTAGAGTAAGCAACATTAGATGTGATAGTCAAAAGTGATACTGTCGCTTCAGCGTCTTTGTAAAGTTTGTGGCTACGTAGACGAGTTGTGTAAGCTTCAACCAACCATTCTGCCAATTCGTTTGAACGAGGGTCATCTTCACCCCAACGTGGGTATTCACCGATTGTTTCGTAATCGTAGATGTAGCCATTTTCGTCACGGATTGGTTTAACTGTAGCGTACTTGATAGCTGACAATGTATCAACAGTGTTGGCAAAACCACAGATACCGAATCCCATGTTAGCACGTTGTTTAGTTGGCAAGAAGGCCATTTGAACAGCTTCGTAGTTGTACTTATCAGTCATGTAGTGGATGATATTCAAAGCATCTACATAAGTGTCAGTCAACCAGTCCAGAGATTTTTCAAAGTTTGCTTTAACTGATTCAAATTCAAGAACTTCGTCACGGATTGGGTCGATGTCAAATACCTTGTAGTCTTTGTGAACATCATCGTAACCACCGTTCAAACCAGTAAGAAGAGCTTTCAATACGTTTACACGAGCACCGAAGTACTGGATGTTGTGACGTTGGTCTTCGTTTTCTGGGTCAAGTGGTGATACACAGCATGAGATACAGCTCATTTCACCGTATCCGTCTTTTGCCATAGTTGTTACGCCTTCATATTGGATAGAAGAGTGTTTGTGGCTCATGTGCATACAGTAGCGACGGAATGAGTATGGCAATTTGTCAGTCCAAAGAACTGTCAAGTTTGGTTCTGGTGAGTTACCGATGTTGTCAAGTGTGTTCAAGAAACGGTAGTCCATCTTAGTAACACGGTGACGACCGTCGTTACCCATACCTGCCATAGAAGTTGTGATGAAGGTTGGGTCACCAGAGTACAATTGGTCATAAGCTTTTGTACGAGCGAATTTCACTGTACGAAGTTTCATAACGAAATCGTCAACGAATTCTTGGATTTCTGACTCAGTAAATGTACCGCGAGCAAGGTCACGTTCTGCAAAGATATCCAATACGATTGGAACACGTCCAAGCGATGTAGCAGCGCCGTTAATAACACGGCAGACTGACATGAAAGCGATGTTCACCCATTGAATCGCTTCTTTCACGTTCATAGCTGGTTTACGAACGTCAACTCCGTAAAGGTCACCCAAGCGAACAACTTGTTGCAAAGCTTGGTATTGAAGGTTTACTTCTTCACGGAGACGGATGGTTTCTTCGTCGATTTCTTTGATTGCATTCCAGTCGTTTACTTTTTCTTGCATCAAGTAGTCTGCACCGTAGAGAGCAAGACGTGCGTAAACACCGATGATACGTCCACGTGAGTAGGCATCTGGAAGACCAGTTACAGTGTGAGCGTGACGAGCGCGACGAATGTTTGAAGTGTAGGCACGGAAGATACCGTCGTTAACCGTTGTTACATATTTAGTGAAGATTTCGTGAACAGCTGGATCTGGTTCATAGCCATTTTCCTTCAAAGTAGTTTCAGCCATACGGATACCACCTTTTGGCATGAAGTTCAATTTGAAGAGTTCATCGTTTTGGATACCGTAGATCAGCTCGTTGTCTCTATCGATGTAACCAGCAGGGATATCAGCGATTGATGTTGGACGAGTGTCCATAGGGAAACGAGTTTCTTCGTAATGAGCCTTAGTTTCTTCAACAATTTTCTTAATATGAAGAGAACGCTCAGTAGGTCCTGCTAGGAAGCTTTCGTCACCATCATAAGGTGTATAGTTAGCTTGAACGAAGCGAGAAATACTTGCTTTTTCTTTCCAGTCTACACCTTTGAAGCCTTCCCAAGCTTTGTCGAAAATATCTTGAGCTTCAACAACTGTTTTAACAACCATTTGATTTTCCTCTTAATTCTAGTAACAAGCATCTGTTACATTTATATTTAAAGTATATCACAAGGTAATCGGTTTCACAAACGATTTTCATGGAGAAATTGGACATTCTTTTATAATACAGTTTGACAAATAGAGGGGAACTGTGTTATAATTTTGAAAAATTAAATGAAAACAGAAAAAGAGTCTAATAAACTTAGATAGTTTACAAAGTTAAGGGAGGGCTTATCATGGAAAAAAGTAAAAATATTACGGGTTTTGATTTTCTGTGGTTAGCCTTCTATACTATTGCTGCCTTTTTATTTGAATTATTACTGGTGACAGTGGAAGGATTTTTGGGGATTTCAATTTATCACACTACAACGTTTCAGATGATTGCTCACTGGATAGTGACTAGTTTGGGCTGGTTAGGTTTAGGATTCGCTATTATTGCTCTAGCTAAAAAACAAACTGGCTTTGACCTTTTGAAAACGGAGAAAAAAACTGTATCTGTTTGGCAATGGTTGGCGGTTGTCTTGAGTTTTATCCTTATTACACTTGTCCAATACTGGGATTGGAAGGGCTTCAAAATTTTGCTTGAATTTCAGCATTTGGGTTGGTTGAAATTTCTATTTCAATATATCTACTATGCTGCTGAAAGTTTCCTGATTTCTCTGGTACTGGTTTTCGGACAAAAAGCTTTTGAGACTTGGTTTAAAAATGATAAAATTCCCTATGGCGGTATTCTCTTAGGTTTGACATGGGGCTTGATGCATATCTTGTCAAAGGGAAGTGTCTTGACAGGAATATTAACTTGTTTGGCTGGTTTTCTATTCGGTAGTGTTTATCTCCTAGTGAATAAAGATTACAAGAAGACTCTCGTCATTGTGACTTGCTTATTTATGCTTTAAAAGATTCTAGGAGACGGTATGTTAATTTTTCCGCTTATCAATGACACATCGAGAAAGATCATCCATATTGATATGGATGCTTTTTTTGCTTCGGTGGAAGAGCGGGATAATCCCAAGCTTAAGGGTAAGCCAGTGATTATAGGTAGCGATCCTCGTCAGACAGGTGGGCGTGGCGTAGTTTCGACCTGTAATTATGAAGCCAGAAAGTTTGGGGTTCATTCGGCTATGAGCTCCAAGGAAGCTTATGAGCGGTGTCCGCAGGGGATTTTCATCTCGGGGAATTATGAAAAATACCAGGCTGTTGGTTTACAGATTCGCGAAATTTTTAAGCGCTACACTGACCTAGTTGAACCGATGTCAATTGATGAGGCTTATCTGGATGTGACGGAAAATAAGCTGGGTATCAAATCTGCGGTCAAGATTGCTAGACTGATCCAGCATGATATCTGGAATGAACTGCAGCTAACCGCTTCAGCAGGCGTTTCTTACAATAAATTTCTGGCCAAAATTGCCAGCGATTACCAAAAACCGCATGGTCTGACCGTTATCCTGCCCGAGGAGGCAGAGGAGTTCTTAGCTTCCATGGACATTGCTAAGTTTCACGGAGTTGGCAAGAAGAGTGTCGAGAAGCTGCATGAGATGGGCGTCTATACTGGAGCAGATCTGCTCAAGATACCAGAAATGACCTTGATTGATAAGTTCGGCCGCTTTGGTTTTGATCTTTATCGAAAGGCACGGGGGATTAGCAATTCTCCTGTCAAAACAAATCGTATTCGTAAGTCTATCGGAAAGGAACGAACCTATGCCAAGCTGCTCTATAGCGAAGAGGATATTAAAAAAGAGCTGACTCGCCTGGCGGCTAAGGTAGCTCTCAGCTTAGATAAGCACCAGAAAGCCGGTAAGACGGTTGTCCTCAAAATCCGCTACGCTGATTTTTCAACTCTAACCAAAAGGCGGACCTTGGATCAACAGACTAGAGAAGCGGAATTGATTGAGCGGGTCGCCCATGAAATTTATGATAGTTTGGAGGAACAACCACGAGGGGTCCGTCTGCTAGGGCTGACGGTGACAGGCTTTGGATAAGAATGTAAAAGAGTCTGGGACACAACTGTCTCAGACTCTACTGTTTTAAAGGGGAATATTTGATAAGGAAGTCCTTGTCAGATGCACCTAAAGAACGACGTTGATAGGCCTGTCGAGAAAGGTTCAAAGACAGCTTAAATGAACTTTTGCAGTCATTGCATAGAAATGATAGATTTACCGATTTCTGTTTTTGTCCCTTTTAGTTGCCGAAGATACTGTGGATATCTTCCTCAGTTAGCCCGATCATAGGGTCAATTTTCAGGAAATTTTCCGTTGATAAGACATGGTTTTCCACAATCTTTTCCACATTATCCACAGGAGTGTGGATAAGTTCTTGAGAACCCTCTATGTCTCCAAAACGCTCAATCAGATAAGTTTTGCGGGCTGTTCCGGTATTTTTTACTGCATAGTCAAAGGCCACTTTTTCCCCAAGCAGAATCAGTTTGCTCTTAGCTCGGGTGATAGCTGTGTAGACCAGATTGCGCTGGAGCATGCGGTGGCTGCTTCGAGTAATAGGGAGGATAACCACAGGAAATTCGCTGCCTTGAGACTTGTGGATACTCATGGCATAGGCTAGGCGGATTTTGTACCATTCGCTACGCTGATAGCTAATCTCGTTGCCGTCAAAGTTGATGGTCAGTTCGTCCTGCTTGGATTCGGTGTACTTAGCCGGCAGCAGGTCGGTGATATAGCCCAAGTCACCGTTAAAGACATTATTTTCAGCGTCATTGACGAGGTGGATGACCCGATCTCCCTGTCGATATTGGCAGTCAGGTGCCTCAAAGGTCAGCTGGTCTTTTTCCACAGGATTGATGAGATTTTGCATGAGGCTGTTAATCTGGTCAATGCCGGCCTGTCCGCGGTACATGGGAGCCAGCACTTGCACATCCTGAGCTGGGATGCCGCTGCGAATAGCGGCGCTAGCGATTCTCTCTATCATAGGTGGGATATGTTCATTTTGAGCTTCAAAATAAGATCGGTCTGCTTTTTTCTCAGTAAAATCTGCTGGCAGCAGTCCTTTTTGGATCTGACTGGCCAGAGTGACAATGGTTGAATCTTGACTCTGCCGATAAATTTTTTCCAGCTTGGTCTGGGGGATGCTCGGTATTTGCAGTAGGTCAGCTAACACCTGACCGGGACTGACAGAGGGCAACTGCTCCGCATCGCCGACCAAAAGCAACTTGGTATTAGAGGAGATGTTGCTGAGGAGCTGGTTGGCTAGCCAAGTGTCCACCATAGAGAACTCGTCCACGATGATAAAGTCAGCATCAAGATAGTCATCTAGGTGACTGGTGTCATCATCACCAGTCATACCAAGATGGCGGTGGATTGTAGCACTGGGCAGTCCAGTCAGTTCATTCATACGACGAGCAGCCCGGCCAGTAGGAGCAGCAAGGAGGATGGGCAAATCTGCCCTCTTTTTTAAATCCAGCTCATGAAGCTGGCTGTAGACGGCTATGATACCATTGATAACGGTTGTTTTACCAGTACCTGGACCACCAGTTAGGATAAAGACTTTTTGGCTGATAGCATCGAAAATAGCTTGCTTCTGGATTTTATCATAGTGGATACCGAGATTGTCCTCGGCTTGGCTGATAGCCTCTAGGATTTTTTCCTCTTCAAAGCGATCCTTGCGCCCTTTTTCCAAGAGGCGGACTAGATTGCTACGGATGCCTTCCTCGGCAAAGAAGAGGCTGTTTTCAAAAATCTTTGTTTCGACATTCTGCACCTTGTCTTCCTCAATCAGGTGAGCCAATTCATTGGCTACTAGACTGGGATCTAGTTCTACTTGACGCGAACTTTCCAAAAGCTCAATAGTATGAGCCAATAGGTCTCTAGCCTCCAAATAGGTATCGCCAGTTTCCATGGACTGGGTCAGCAGGGTATGAAGCAAGCCTGCCCTAAAACGCTCAGGGGCATCGCTTTCAATCCCCAACTCTTGAGCTAGTTGATCGGCGATTTTAAAACCGATACCCTGGATGTCCTCAACCAGTTGGTAGGGATACTGTTCAACGATTTCCAGCGTTTCTCCCTTGTAGGTGTCTTGGATCTGAAAGGCTAGCTTGTTGGGAATCCCGTAGGCGGCTAGTTTGGCCAGAACCAGCTCCGTTCCATAGTTGAGTTGCAGTTTGGTTACAAAAGCTTCTCGGTTTTTGGCGGAAAGACCAGTGATTTCTTTGAGTTTCTCTGGCTCAGCCAGAATCTTGTCAATGGTCTCCTCTCCATAAAGATCCACAATTTTTTGGGCTGTTTTGACGCCGATACCTTTAAAGTGATCACTGGAAAAATACTTGACCAGCCCCTTGCTGGTCGGCTTAGCCCGTTCATAGCGGGAAATTTTCAATTGTTGTCCATATTTGGGATGCTGAACGAGGTTGCCCCAAAAAGTATAGTCCTCGCCTTCAATCACATCGGCCATGGTGCCGGTAACGATAATCTCAAAATCATCAAAGTCTTCACAATCCGTGTCTTGGATGTCCAAGAGGAGGATGCGAAAAAAATTACTGGGGTTCTCAAAAATGATGCGCTCAATGGTGCCTGAAAAATAAAATTCTAACATTTCCTCATTCATGTATTTCTAAAAATCAAACCCAGCTGAGAAGTCAACTGAGTTTGGATAGGCTATACTCCTTAAGTATTAATAAGTTTTAAAAGGCAGCAGCGGCCAGAAGCGGAATTTGGCTTCGCCTTGAATTTGACTGGATTTGAAAGCACCGACCTGACGGCTATCTTTGGACACGATACGATCGTCACCCAAAAGTAGGTACTCGTCATCTAGGAGCTTGATGGTAAAGACAGGACTGCCGTCTTTATCCACTGTAAAGGCCTGAGCCTGAGAAGCCAGCTTGCGGAAAAATTCCCCATTGTCCTCAAAGTCCTCACCGATATAAGTGGACTGAAGTTTGTCCTCTTGGAATTTCTTGATATACTCCGTTAAATAGGGTTCATCAGTCTTTTTGCCATTGATATAGAGAGTGTCGTTTTCATATTGGATAGTGTCACCAGGCAGGCCGATGACACGTTTCACGATTTCTTTCGTTTTGCCGTTATCATCTTTTTCAGAGGCTACAACAATATCGAAGCGATCAACCGACTGGTGCTTGAGAACCAATAAATACTCACCATTGGCCAGCGTCGGGTCCATAGAGTGACCGTCAACCTTGACAGGTGCCCAGAGGAGCCAGCGGGAGATTAGGATAGCTGAGATAATCAGGGAAAAGAGTCCCCATTCCTTGAGGAAGGCTCGGAAGTCAAAGTGTTTATTTTTCATGGCTTACCTTTCTAAAAGCTTTTTTGCTTTTTCTGTATTTTTGAAATGGAGTTTGGCTGAATGCTGGAGACCGGCCATTCCGTATGTTTGGAGAATCTGGCTGGCAACCTGATCGCTCTTGCTTCCTGCTCCGCTCGGCAGAGTGTGACCAAGCTCCTGACTCAGATTTTCTAGATTTTCCAGAAAGAGGTCACGGGCGATAATGGAGCTGACAGCGACAGCTAGAAACTTCCCTTCAGCTTTTTCAATGAGACTAATGGGATTTGGGAAATGATTCTTTTCATTTTGCAGATATTTGTCATAATTTTGCTGACTGGTAAAGGCATCAATGACAATTTTTTCCGGTGTCAAACCTTTTTGCAGTAGCAGATAAATGGCTTGATTGTGAAGAGCCACTTTGACAGATACGGCATTGTAACCAGAGGCAATTACTTCGTTATATTTTTCTGGAGACAAGAGCAGGGCCTGATGTTGGATTTCTTTTTTCAAAATCGGCACCAGCTGCCGAATCTTAAGGTCGGTCAAGGCCTTTGAGTCGCCTACACCTAACTTACGCAAGAAAGCATGCTGATCTGGTCTGACAAAGGAAGCCACCACTGCTAAACCGCCAAAATAAGAGCCATTTCCAACCTCATCCGTACCAATAAGGGAAATGTTTTGAGAAGTGTCGACAGTTTTTTCGGCTTGATAGCCAAAAAAAGCAGCATAGTGGCTAGCTTTTTCTCCTTGGAAAAGGACTTTGCCGGACTTATAGACACTGACAGTTGCCTGATCCAATTTCAGCAGATATTGAATGTATTGATTCTTGCTAGGTGTCAGGCATTCTTGATATTTCTGGATAAAAGCCTGAATTTCTTCTCGTTTAGGACTTAAAGTAATACTTTCCATAGTCACTATTGTACCATAAAAAGGAAAAGAGGAAAGCCATAAGAATGTAAGATTTTAAGATATTTTCCTTCATGTTTTTAAGTAGTAACTTTAAGACTGACAAAGCGTATTTTTTTTGGTATAATATCATGAGGTGATTTTATGGCAAATTTGAATCGATATAAGTTTACATTTGGTAACAAAACATTGACCTTAACAACGGAGCATGATAATTTATTTATGGAAGAAGTTGAGCGGGTTGCAAAGGAAAAATATAAGGCCATCAAAGAGCAGATGCCTGCAGCAGATGACGAAGTTTTGGCCATTCTCTTGGCTATCAACAGCCTATCAACTCAGCTGAGCCGCGAGATTGAATTTGATGATAAAGAAAAGGAATTGGAAAATTTCCGTCACAAAATGCTGAATGAAATAAGAGAAAAATCGGCTAAATAGAGGAGAAATAATGTTTTCAGTAATTATTTTGCTAGTTTTAGCTTGGAGTTTCTATATTGGGTATTCACGAGGTATTGTTTTACAAGGATTTTATACTGCGTCAGCTCTTGTGGCGATGCTGATTGCGAGCTATTTTTATAAGGGAGTAGCGAAAGCAATCAGTCTGTGGATTCCTTATGCCAGCGCTACTCAAGGCTCATCGACATATTTCTTCCCCAATTCACAGCTGTTTCATTTGGACAAGGTTTTTTATGCTGGTTTGGCCTATCTCTTTGTTTTTACAGTTGTTTATATGTTTGCACGCTTTATAGGAATTTTTGTTAATCTAGTTCCGTATCCCAACAAGCTTGACACACTGCGGTATAATGTAATCAGCGGAGCGATTGCTGCATTCATTACTCTTTTTGGGATTGAAATGTGCTTGACAATCTTGGCAACAATGCCGCTGGCTGAGGTTCAAGAACGGCTCAATAGCAGTGCCTTGATCCGATTTATCATCAACTATACCCCTATTACGTCCAGTGTTTTAAAACATTTCTGGGTGACGAACGTTATCGGATAATAGAAAGACTCAGTTGGCAGAGCTAGCTGAGTTTCTTTTGAAATAGTTAGAAAAGAAGTTATGAATAAAAAAATTTTAGAAACCTTAGAATTTAGCAAGATTAAAGAGCTTTTCACCCCCTATCTGCTAACTGAGCAGGGCCACTTGGAGCTTAGCCAGTTGCAGCCTACCAGTAAAAAAGAGACCCTTGCTGCCGCTTTTTTAGAAATGACAGATATGCAGCAAATTTTTGTCCAGCAGCCTCATTTTAGTCTGGGAGCTATCCAAGATATTACGGGTCTGACCAAGCGGCTGGAGTTAGATAGCGACCTTAATATTGAGGAATTTCTAGCTCTCAAGCGAGTCTTAGCTGTGACCCATGAGCTGATATCTTTCTACGAGGATTTGGAAAATGTCCAACTGGAACGTTTGAATCGGCTGTTTGACAATCTGGTTGAATTTCCCAGCATCCAAGGCAATCTGCAGGCGATTAATGACGGTGGCTTTGTTGAAAGCTTTGCCAGTGAGGAACTGGCCCGCATCCGCCGAAAAATTCAAGAAAATGAAAACCAGGTGCGGGAAA
Organism: Streptococcus sp. STC1396; assembly: GCF_058933875.1. Lineage (NCBI taxonomy): Bacteria > Bacillati > Bacillota > Bacilli > Lactobacillales > Streptococcaceae > Streptococcus > Streptococcus sp. STC1396. Next base: position 29,229 of record NZ_JBZYCU010000005.1, read on the forward strand.
TTCTGCAGGAAATCCTCAAGACTAAGGGAGACATGCTGGCGGACCAGGTGGTAGCCAGCCGGAATGGCCGTAATGTGCTACCGGTCAAAAATACCTATCGCAACCGCATTTCTGGTGTGGTTCACGATATTTCAGCCAGTGGGAATACCGTCTATATCGAGCCTAGAGCAGTTGTCAATCTCAACGAGGAAATCACCAATGCTCGAGCTGATGAGCGCTATGAAATCCAGCGGATCTTGCAGGAGCTGTCTGACCGTATCCGGCCACATGCGACTGAACTTGCCAACAATGCTTGGATTATCGGGCATCTGGATTTGGTGCGTGCCAAAGTCCGCTTTATGCAGGAGACAAGATCGGTAGTGCCAAACATATCGGAGGAGCAGGATATCCAACTGCTCAGTGTCCGCCATCCTCTAATTGAAAATGCGGTGGCAAATGACCTGCATTTCGGGCCGGACCTGACCGAGATTGTCATTACCGGTCCTAATACAGGTGGCAAGACCATTATGCTGAAGACCTTGGGTTTGGCTCAGCTCATGGCCCAGTCAGGCCTGCCGATTCTGGCAGACAAGGGTAGTCAGGTGGGGATTTTTAACCAAATCTTTGCTGACATTGGTGATGAGCAGTCCATTGAGCAGAGCCTGTCAACTTTCTCCAGTCACATGACCAATATTGTCTCTATTTTGGAGCAGGTGGATAGCGACAGTCTGGTTCTGCTGGATGAGCTAGGAGCTGGGACTGACCCGCAGGAGGGAGCAGCTCTGGCTATTGCCATCTTGGAAGATTTGCGGCTGAGACAGATTAAAACCATGGCGACGACCCACTATCCTGAGCTCAAAGCCTATGGGATTGAGACGGACTGGGTGGAAAATGCCAGCATGGAATTTGATACAGATAGTTTAAGGCCGACCTATCGCTTTATGCAGGGAGTGCCTGGCCGCTCCAATGCCTTTGAAATTGCTCGGCGTTTGGGCTTGTCGGAAGTCATTGTTGGCCATGCCCAAGAGCAGACCAACACAGACAGCGATGTCAATCGGATCATTGAGCGCCTAGAGGAGCAGACACTGGAAAGCCGCAAGCGCTTGGATAATATCCGCGAGGTGGAGCAGGAAAATCTCAAATTTAACCGAGCCCTCAAAAAGCTTTACAATGAGTTTAACCGAGAAAAGGAAACCGAGCTCAATAAGGCGCGCTTGGAAGCCCAGGAAATCGTTGATTTGGCTTTGTCAGAGAGTGAGAGTATTCTCAAAAATCTCCATGATAAGTCTAGTCTTAAACCGCATGAGATTATTGAAGCCAAGGCTCAGCTTAAAAAGTTGGCACCAGAAACGGTTGATTTATCAAAGAATAAGGTGCTGCAGCAAGCCAAGAAAAATCGGGCGCCCAAGGTGGGAGATGATATCCTGGTCACCAGCTATGGTCAGCGGGGAACCTTGGTCAAGCAGCTCAAGGACGGCCGCTGGGAAGCTCAGGTCGGTCTTATCAAGATGACTCTGGAAGAGCAGGAATTCAACTTACTCAAGGCTGAAAAGGAGCAGCAACCTAAGCGCAAGCAGGTCAATGTGGTCAAGCGAGCCAATACTGCTGGACCGAAAGCCAGGCTGGATCTACGCGGCAAACGCTATGAAGAGGCTATGGAAGAGCTTGATGCCTTTATCGATCAGGCCCTCCTCAATAACATGGCTCAGGTGGATATTATCCACGGTATCGGGACCGGCGTCATCCGCGAAGGGGTGACTAAATACCTCCGCCGCAACAAGCATGTCAAGTCCTTCGGCTATGCCCCGCAAAATGCCGGCGGCAGTGGCGCGACGATTGTGATCTTTAAGTAAGAGGCCAGAAATGAAAATACAAATCTATGACTCGACTTATGAGAAAAGTTGGGTTTATACAAAAGCTTTGAGTTATCTCTTTTCGCCTTTCTTTGATGATATGAGCCGCAGCAAGGATGAGTTTACTGAAGAGCCTTACCAAGATTCGGTTGAGCTCATAGCAGTGGAAGATGATCAGGTTGTGGGGCTTCTGGATATTGGGATTTACACCGAAGAAGCAAGTCATTCTTATGCATATTATCCAGGAGAAAAGATAGCTTACTTCGCTAATCTGGCTGTCCATCCTGATTTTCAGAATCAAGGGATAGCCGGCCAACTCTTTCAAACTGCTCGAGAGAAACTGCATGAAAAGAAAGTTGAGGCCTTGATCATCTTTACCAGAGACGGGAAGCAGGCAAATCACCTCTATCAGAAGTGGGGCGGCAAGCTGATTTGTCAAGACTATTTAGTTGTTGGACGCCCCAAAGATCAAATACCCTTTTCTTTCAGTGTTGATAGGAAACAGCAGACAACCTGTCTGACAGACAAGTCAGGAAATTCCTTAGGCTATTATCAAAGAGAAGGGCATTATATTGTCTCAAGGAAAGAAGATTTGGAGCATTTTGAGATTGATGAACTTTACAAAGAGCATACCTATGTCTTGAAAATCGAATAGGGTATTGGAAGTTTCAGCGAAGAGATAGTAGCAGGTTCTTTTATGAGGGCCTGCTTTTTGCTATAATGTAAGCAGCATAAAGTGTTTCGGAGGGAAAATAATGAGATTTAAACATGCATCAGATTCCTGCACGACTATTTTGGTAGGCAAGAAGGCCAGTTACGACGGTTCAACCATTGTGGCTCGTACAGAGGATTCACAAAATGGGGTCTTTACACCCAAGAAATTTGTCGTAGTGGAGCCACAAGACCAGCCCCGTCATTATCAGTCAGTTTTGACATCTTTTGAGATGGATTTGCCGGACAATCCAGTCCGCTATACAGCAGTGCCAGACGCAGTTCCTAAGGACGGGATTTGGGGAGCAGCTGGAATTAACAGCTACAATGTTGCTGTCAGCGCAACGGAAACCATTACCACTAACAGCCGTGTCCTAGGTGCTGACCCACTGGTCGAATCAGGAATCAGCGAGGAAGATATTCTCACGCTGGTCTTGCCCTATATCAAAACAGCTCGTGAGGGGGTTCTACGCTTAGGGAAAATCCTAGAGGAGTACGGCACTTATGAGTCCAATGGGATTGCTATTTCAGATGTTAATGAAATCTGGTGGCTGGAGACTATTGGCGGCCACCATTGGATGGCGCGCCGCGTGCCAGATGATGCCTATGTGACCAACCCCAATCAGCTGGGCAGTGATTATTTTGAATTTGACAATCCAGAGCATTTCCTCTGTCATCCAAATCTCAAAAACTTTATCGAAGAAAATCATCTCAATCTTAATTACTCAAATGAGGGCTTTAATCCGCGCTATGCTTTTGGCAGCCAGAAGGATAAGGACCGCCATTACAATACACCGCGAGCTTGGGATATCCAGCGTTTTCTCAATCCAGAAGTGGAGCAAGATCCAAGGAGTTTCTTCATTCCATGGTGCCGCAAGCCTTACCGCAAGATCACGATCGAAGATGTCAAGTATGTCCTGAGCAGTCACTATCAGGATTCGCCTTATGATCCTTATGGAGCAGAGGGGGACCACTACAGCAGACGGGCTTTCAGGACTATCGGTATCAATCGGACTAGTCAGACAGCTATCTTGCAGCTGCGCCCTAATCAACCGCAGGCAACGACGGGTATCCAGTGGCTATCCTACGGCTCTATGCCTTACAATACAGCTGTTCCTTTCTTTACTCAAGTCTCAACAACGCCAGATTACTTTGCCAACACGACGGACAAGGTTTCGACGGATTCCTTTTACTGGGCCAATCGCTTGATTGCTGGGCTGGCTGATGCTCATTTTAGCAGTCATGTCGGTGATTTGGATGATTACCAAGAGCAGACTATGGCTTGGGGACATGAGATGATTGGTCGGGTAGACCGAGCTCTGGCCAAGGGCGAGGCTGTGGACTTTGAAGCTCAAAATCAAGCCATGAGCGATAAGGTGCAAGAAGCGACAAACCAGCTCTTGGAAAAGGTTCTCTTGGATGCCAGCAATCTCATGACCAACCATTTCTCACTGAGTGACTGAGGCTTAGCCGTAGCAAATATTTTTCTTTCTCTTGCTTTTGGTGTAAAATGTTAACAAAAGTAAGCTATTCAAAGGAGAAAATTTATGGTAGCAGCAGTTACAGATGCAACATTTGCAGAAGAAACAAAAGACGGATTAGTTCTGATTGACTTTTGGGCAGCTTGGTGCGGTCCATGTCGTATGCAGGCGCCTATCTTGGAGCAGTTGGCTGGGGAAGTTCATGAGGACGAACTGAAAATCCTTAAAATGGATGTGGATGAAAATCCAAATACTGCCCGCGAATTTGGCATTATGTCCATTCCGACCCTTCTGTTCAAGAAAGACGGTCAAGTAGTGAAGCAAGTTGCAGGTGTTCACACCAAAGACCAGCTCAAGGCAATTATTGCTGAATTGAGCTAAGTAAGAAGCCTGAGGGCTTCTTTTTTTGCCTATTCAAAAGTGCCAGAATAGAGGAAAAAGGTCAAGATATAGGAGACGCACCATGACAGAAGAACGAATCATCAGGAAAATGCTTTTTGAGGATATAGAAAAGTTAGCGAATGCTTTTATCCAGCAAGTCTGGCCTGGTCGGAGAGAGATTTTAAAAAACTACTTTCTGGAGCAAGCGACGGGTGAGCGCCAAGTTTTGGTGGTTGTTGATGGGACATTTCTAGCTGCTTACATTACAGTCATCCCATCACCCAAGCATGGTTCCTTTGCAGGCCTTTATTCTGAGTTAACTGATTTTAATGTTTTTGAAAGTTTCCAAAGACAGAGTATTGGCACGGCTTTATTGGACAAAGCAGAGCAAGTAGGTCAGAATTACTCAAATGTAGTTAGTTTGGGTGTTGCTTTGCATAGAGGCTAAGATTCTGCCCAATGGCTGTATGTACACCGAGGTTATATTCCAGATAGCTCAGGTGTTTGGTTTCAAAATCGACCGCTTGCTCCTTATGATCCGTGTGAGAATAACGATGAGTTGGTATTATACTTTTCAAAAAGGGCAAAATAAAAGAGGTTGTAAAACCTCTTTTTAATATGCTGATTAATATCTCGCTGGCCCCATAGTCGCACTCTTGATATTGAAGCGTTTCTTGAGGTAGAAACGGAGTGCCAGAGTGATTCCTCCGATGATAGCAACTACGATGTTTGAGAAATGTGGGTTGAGAAAGTCAGGAAGGAGGCTAGATCCAACGATTGAAAGAGTCCAGAGAGCAATGGCTCCTACCATGATTAGGATAGACTTTAGTAAATGTGGTCTTTGGCTGCGATCTGTATTTGGTCCATAAAAGCGGTAAATAAAATGATAGAGAGCATAGAAAGCGAGGCCGCCGACAAGGCTTCCAAATACAAGGGTTGTCATCCCATAAACAGATGGCTGAGAAGATGCTAAGTTGACGATGGAAGTCAGAACGGTGAAGAAACCGAAGATGAAGAGGACGGAGTCCAGCATCATCCATTTAGGGTCGTCATTTTCCTTTGGATGTTCGGCATCGTAACGTTCTTTTGCAGTTAGGGAAGAAGCCCAAGTAGTTGGGGCTCCGTAGAGGCCGCGGGCAGTGATTCCCTTGGTTTGATTTTCCAAAATTTCTGGAATGATTTCTTCTAAGATGGTTTTAATTTCTTGGTCTGACTTGCCATCTTTGAGCAATTGGTGGGTGGCAATGTGGATAAATTCCTTGTTTTTCTTACTGAGTTTGTCTAATGATACTTGTGACATAGGTATCCTTTCTGATGATTAGAATAATTTTTTATGGAAAAGGTAGAGGGTTAGAGAACCGCTCATAGCAAAGGCGATGAACATGATAATCCAAAAAGCATGCGGTTCGCCATTTAGAGGGAGCTCATTGTTTTTGAAGTTCATTCCGTAGGCTGAAAAGATCATGGTCGGAATGGACATGACAACGGTTACCAAAGCCAGTGTTTTCATGATATTGTTCTGGTTGTTGGAGATGATAGAGGCAAAGGTATCTGTCATGCTGTGGAGGATATTTCCGTAAATATCGGCCATCTCAATGGCCTGCTGGGTCTCAATTAAGGTATCTTCCAGCAAGTCCTCGTCTTCCAGATATTTCTTGATATTACTGGTGGCGCTAGTCAACTTCTTAATCACGCGCTCATTGGTTTTGAGGGAGGCCTTGAAATAGACGATGGTCTTTTCAAGCTCCATGAGCTCAATCAGCTCTTCATTTCGCGTGGATTGGTGCAGCTGGCTCTCAATCTGTTCGCTCTTGCGGTCAATGGAGCGCAGGGCGGTCAGGTACAGTTCGGCATTGCGATAAAGAATCTGAAAGATAAAACGTGACTTCATAAAGGTGTAGAAGTTGCGCAAGCGGCGGCTGATAAAAATATCCAACAGAGGCAATTTTTCTAAGCAGGTGGTGATAATGGCCTCTTCGGTGATGATAATACCAAGCGGAATGGTGATGTAGTAGGTTTTGTTGTTTCTTTCCTCTGTGATGGGGACGTCCACGATAATCAGTGTGTAGTCATCTTCGATGGTAACCCGAGACATTTCTTCCGCATCGAGCGGAGCCCGCAGGTCTGCAATGTCAATGTTAAAGGCATTAGCAATTTCTATAGATTCACTCTGAGAAGGATTGACCATATTAATCCAAGTTCCGGCTTCAAGTGTATCAATTTCTTTGAATTCGGTTGTTGTTGATAAAAATACTTGTTTCATATCTCCTCCTAGAATTATTTTTACACACCGTCTTATTATACTACAAATTCCGATTTTTGGGACAAAAGATTGCAGAAAATTTTGCTATAATAGAGGAAGTTTAAAGGTAAAGTGTGGAATAAATGCAAGATAAAATTGTTATTCATGGAGCGCGAGCTCATAATTTAAAAAATATTGATGTCGAAATTCCGCGGGACAAGCTGGTCGTGGTGACCGGTCTGTCCGGTTCGGGCAAGTCCAGTCTGGCTTTTGACACCCTCTATGCTGAGGGGCAGCGCCGCTATGTGGAGAGTCTGTCGGCCTATGCTCGGCAGTTTTTGGGCAATATGGAAAAGCCGGATGTGGACTCGATTGATGGTCTTAGTCCAGCCATTTCCATTGACCAGAAGACGACCAGTAAGAATCCCCGCTCAACAGTGGGAACAGCTACCGAAATCAATGACTACCTGCGCCTGCTCTATGCTCGTGTTGGGACACCCTACTGCATCAACGGCCACGGGGCTATTAAGGCTTCGTCTGTTGAGCAGATTGTTGACAAGGTCCTGAAATTGCCAGAGCGTCAGCGTTTGCAGATTTTGGCGCCGGTCATCCGTAAGAAAAAGGGTCAGCATAAGACCGTTTTTGATAAGATTCAGAGAGACGGTTATGTCCGTGTGCGCGTGGATGGGGATGTCCACGATGTAACGGAATTGCCAGAGCTATCCAAGAGCAAGCAGCATGATATTGAGGTCGTGGTGGACAGAATTGTCATCAAGGAAGGGGTGCGCAGTCGTCTCTTTGACTCGGTTGAAGCAGCTCTGCGGATTGCTGAGGGGTATGTGATTATTGACACCATGGACGGTCAAGAGCTGCTCTTTTCGGAGCACTATGCCTGTCCAGTTTGTGGCTTTACGGTCCCAGAGCTAGAGCCACGACTCTTTTCTTTCAATGCGCCTTTTGGTTCCTGTCCGGACTGTGATGGTCTGGGGGTTAAGCTGGAAGTGGATCTCGATGTGGTCGTGCCAGAGCCTAGCAAGACCTTACGCGAAGGAGCGCTAGCGCCTTGGAATCCCATCTCCTCCAACTACTATCCGCAGATGCTGGAGCAGGCCATGGCAGCCTTTGGCATTGATATGGACAAGCCTTTTGAGGAACTGACTGAGGAAGAAAAGCAGCTGATTTTCTTTGGCTCAGATGGGCGGGAGTTCCATTTCCACTATGAAAATGAGTTTGGGGGTGTACGCGATATTGACATTCCTTTTGAGGGGGTTGTCACCAACATCAACCGCCGCTACCATGAAACCAATAGTGATTTTACTCGGACGCAGATGCGGGCTTATATGAATGAACTGACCTGTGCAGCTTGCCACGGCTACCGACTCAGTCCTCAGGCCTTGTCTGTCAAGGTTGGCAGCGAAGATGGCTTGCACATTGGTGAGATTTCAGACTTGTCCATTGCAGATCATTTGCTTCAGTTGGACAAGCTTAGTTTGACTGATAATGAAGCTACTATCGCACGCCCTATTCTCAAAGAAATTCATGACCGCTTGACTTTCCTTAATAACGTTGGCCTTAATTACCTGACTTTGTCTCGCTCGGCTGGGACTCTATCAGGAGGAGAAAGCCAGCGGATTCGCTTGGCGACCCAGATTGGTTCTAACCTAAGTGGCGTCCTTTATATCCTGGACGAGCCCTCTATTGGCTTGCACCAGCGTGATAATGACCGCCTAATTGCCAGCCTCAAGAAGATGCGTGACCTAGGCAATACCCTCATCGTGGTCGAGCACGATGAGGACACCATGCGGGAGGCGGACTGGCTGATTGATGTGGGACCAGGAGCCGGTGTTTTCGGTGGAGAAATCGTCGCAGCGGGTACTCCTGCGCAAGTAGCTAAGAACAAGAAATCTATCACAGGCCAATACTTGTCAGGTAAGCGCGAGATTCCAGTACCATTGGAACGCCGTGTAGGCAATGGCCGCTTTATCGAAGTGACAGGGGCTCAGGAAAATAACTTGCAGAATATCACGGCTAGATTCCCCTTGGGCAAATTCATCGCTGTGACAGGAGTTTCTGGGTCTGGTAAGTCAACGCTGGTCAACTCTATCCTTAAAAAAGCCATCGCCCAGAAACTCAACCGCAATTCTGCCAAGCCAGGAAAATTCAAGAAAATCAGTGGCATTGAGCATGTGGACCGCTTGATTGATATTGACCAAAGTCCGATCGGTCGGACACCGCGCTCGAATCCAGCGACCTACACTGGTGTCTTTGACGATATTCGCGATCTGTTTGCCAAGACCAATGAAGCCAAGATTCGCGGCTACAAGAAGGGCCGTTTCAGCTTTAATGTCAAGGGTGGCCGCTGTGAGGCCTGTTCAGGTGATGGAATTATCAAGATTGAGATGCACTTCCTGCCTGACGTCTATGTGGCCTGTGAGGTCTGCCACGGCACCCGCTATAATAGCGAGACTCTAGAAGTCCACTACAAGGAGAAGAATATCGCTCAGGTACTGGACATGACGGTCAATGATGCGGTAGAATTCTTCCAGCATATTCCCAAGATTGCCCGCAAACTCCAGACAATCAAAGATGTGGGACTAGGCTATGTGACTCTAGGGCAGCCAGCCACGACCTTGTCAGGTGGTGAAGCCCAGCGGATGAAGCTGGCCAGCGAGCTTCACAAGCGCTCAACTGGTAAGTCCTTCTATATCTTAGATGAGCCGACCACGGGTCTGCATTCTGAAGACATAGCCAAGCTCCTTCACGTGTTATCACGCTTTGTGGACGATGGCAATACTGTGCTTGTTATCGAGCACAATCTGGATGTCATCAAGACAGCTGACCATATCATCGACTTAGGACCAGAAGGCGGTGTCGGTGGTGGTACGATCATCGCGACGGGTACACCGGAAGAAGTCGCTGCAAACTCTGCTAGCTATACCGGCCAGTACTTGAAAGGCAAGTTGCATTTTAAATAATACTTCACTGTCAACTATAGTGGGTGATTTATAAGGAAGTTCTAGAGAGAATCAAATTGGTTCTCTTTTTTTTATATTCAAAGTGATGAGAATTTTCTTTTAAATTTTTTGAAGATTAAAACCTAAAAGCTTGGCGCTAGATGTTCTTGATGCGTTTGTTGGTGAGCTCCATTTTTTCTTCAACAGATTTTCAACTTCTTTTTGAGATATGAAAAATCCCTTTTTCGTTTCTAGTGGCTTTTATTTCTTCACTCTCCACTATAAGTGGAGTATATCAATTCACCTTATGATTTTCAGTTCTTGTAACCGCTATCAAATACATGACATTTGTCACTTATTTTTTGTGACAAATGAGAGGTGAAACGATTTTGCAATTTTGATATAGTTATGGCGAAGGATATTTTTATATTATAGTTTTTTTATTGAAGGAGGAAGTTGGGATGTCGGATTAGAATACAGGAAGTTTGCTTTTTACTTTTGCGAGAAGATGAGGTGATATAATGAAAGAATATAAAGAAAAAGTCTGTAAAAATTGGTTTATGAAAAAAAGCGGCAAGCGTTGGGTTTTTGGCTGTGCTTTAGTAACTTTTGGAGTTTTTCTGTTGGAGGCAGGTCCAGTAGTTGCGGATGAGGTAGCTGTTGATTCTGCAGGGACGCAGGTGACGGAAGTTTCAGCAGTGGTTCCAGAAAAGGTCCCTGCTTCTGGAACCGTCACCGAAACAGTTTCTAGTGAAGAAAAATTGGGACAACCTGTGGCTGAGGCAGCAGCTCCAGCTGTACGGCCGGCTTCAGAAAAGTCAGATGAGACAGGCACTCAAGCTTCTGGAACCGCCACCGAAACAGCTTCTAGTGAAGAAAAATTGGGACAGCCTGCGGCTGAGGCAGCAACAGCTCCAGCTGCACGGCCGGCTTCAGAAAAGTCAGATGAGACAGGCATTCAAGATCAACCTAAAAGTGCAGCTCAGGCCGATCATGCAAGTCCCGCCAAGGCAGAGGCTGGTAGCCAGAAAGGCTTTAAGACCAATCTGAGTCAGGGACAAGGCGACTCAAAGGGGATTTGGGAAATTCGCGACCAGGGGCTTTACAGTGATGCTAGAGACAAGGGGGATAGTTTTTACTATACTCAAAGCCAGGGGAAAAACTTTGTCTTCCAAACAGAGGTGACTTTCTTGGAAGATCGAGGTGCGGCTTCCTTAGTCTTTCGTGCTAATAATGTTCAGGATGATTTGAAAGCCTATGTGGTCAATTTGGATGGCTACAGTAAAAAAGCCAAGGTTTGGCGCTGGGCAGAGGCTAATCTCCTTGAAGAGAAAGAAGTAGCTGTCTCGCCAGAAAAAACGTACACCCTCAAGGTTGTTGCAGCAGATGGTTGGTTATCTTACTATATTAATGATAAGCTTGTTGGCAATCTAGGGGATTTCACGATCCAACGCAATGATATGGGACAAACCACCTACATTCCTGAAGGTTACTTTGGGCTTTTGAACTGGAACGGTAAAATGATTTTCCAAAACACCTTCTTCAAAGAATTGACAGATGGAGAATTGCCTTACATCAATGATGTCACAGTCACTTCAAAGACTGGTAAGGTTGAGGCCAAGGGGCAATTCTTTCCTAAAGAAGCGACTCATATTCAGTATGTGTCGAATGCTGCTGAGACTGTGGATTTAAGCTTTGTTAAGCACAATTCAAATGCGATGCTCACAGTCAGTGATAGCAAGGGGAGGGTCTATGCCAATGCCAGTGACATTCCGATTGAAGTGGGCGCCAACTACCTAACTGTAACCAGCAGTTACACCACTCCAGACGGCTATACAGCAACGCTGACTTATCGTATCAATGTTCACCGCAGACAACCTGAGGCAGTTTATTACAATGAAAATTATAGGGATCAATACCATTACTCTGTTAAGGATGGCTGGGCTAATGATCCAAATGGTATGGTTTATTATAAGGGTAAATACCATCTTTTTTATCAATTTTTTGATGATACTAGTTGGGGTCCTATGCACTGGATGCATGCGACTAGCACAGATCTTCTTCACTGGGAAGAAAAGCCTATGGCCTTCTATCCAGACTATAACGGCACCATGTTCTCAGGTGCAATGGTGGTCGATGAGCACAATACCTCTGGACTTTTTGACGGACCTGAGGGAGGATTGGTTGCTTTAATCACTGTTAATGGTGAGGGGCAACGTATCAAATTAGCTTATAGTAAGGACGAGGGCAAGACCTGGACCAAAGTAGACCAGATTGCCGCTGATTGGACAAATGACCCCCTCAAAAACAGAGATTTCCGTGACCCTAAGGTCTTTCGTTGGGAAGATAAGTGGTTTATGGTTGTTGCAGGTGGTCCCCTTCGCATTTATTCTTCAGACAATCTCTTAGAGTGGAAACCTGAAGCTGTTTATCCTGATCTTCACACCGAATGTCCTGACCTCTACCCTATAGAGGCTACAGATGGCCAAATCAAGTGGGTGCTTTCTCGTGGTGGGCGCTTCTACAAGGTTGGAGACTTTAAAACTGTTGATGGCAAATGGACTTTTGATCCTGACAAAGACTATCAGGATCAAGATGGCGTAATGAATTTTGGCAAGGACTCTTATGCAGCCATGACCTACTACGTTCAAGATTTTGGTAATAGCAAGCAACCAAAACTTCCAAAATTGGTAGAAATTAACTGGATGAATACTTGGGATGATTATTGTCGTATCGTTGCTGAGAAGACTGGACAAAAATTTAATGGTACCTTTAATCTGAATCTGGTTCTTGGTTTGACCAAGGATGGCGAAAAATACGTCCTTACCCAAACTCCACATGCTAATTATGATAGTCTCCGTGATACTGAAAAGTCTGTCATCTACAATAATATCACTGTTGGTGAAGACAATAACCTCTTCAAGGACTTTCAGGGCGATACTTATGAAATTGTATCTCATTTTACGCCAGTAGTAGGCACACAAAAGATTGGTTTCAATCTTCGTGTTGGTGATGGAAAGGTGACTAAGGTTATTTATAATTTACAGACCGAGGAATTGTCTATTGATCGTAGCCAGTCAGGGGTTATCCTTACTGAAAAATTCCGTGAAGTTAATAAGCAAAAAGTCACCCGTAATGCGGATGGCAGCATTGATCTCCATATCTATGTGGATCGTTCCAGTGTAGAGGTCTTTGCCAAGGGTGATACAGTAGCTGGGGCTAACCAAATCTTCCCAGCGCCAAACAGCCTAGGACTTGGTGTTTTTGTGGAAGGTCAAGCAACGAAGGCTGACATCGCTCTCTATCCAATCAAGAGTGTTTGGACTAATAAACAAAGGGTTGACCACCCGCTCGATGTTATTGCAGCATCGGAACAAAATCTCCGCCTCAATGTGGGAGATAATGCAACTCTGACAGCCTACATCATGCCAGCTCAAGTTGCTCAGGGCTTCCTTTGGTCAGTTAGTGATCCAACTAGCATTACTTACAGCGTAGATGGCAATAATTTGAATCTTCAAGCTGTGAAAGAAGGAAAGGTCACTGTTAGAGCAAGTGCCAAGGAAAATCCAAGTCTCTACAAAGAGTTTAACCTCAACATCTTGCGTAATGATTTCAAGACGAATTTACCTAAAATGCTAAAAGTTGCAGGTAATTGGTATGTGGATGGTGAATCACTCCGTGTGACTAATCAAGCGGCCAATGATGCGTACATGACCAAGGAAAAACTTTCATATGGCAACTACCAACTGGACCTTGATATAAAATATCCTAAGGGGGTTGTCAATCTCTTCTTCGCTTCTGAAAAGTCCGATCCAGCTCAGGCTTATGCGATCCAATTTGGAGATCAAAAATCTGTTCGTCTTTTCCGTTTTTATGGCAATACTATTGCTGAAGCGCCTCTTGTTGATGCTCTCAATGATGGTCGTTTCCACCATGTACGGCTAATAAAGACTGAAAACAAGATTACTGTCCTTGTGGATGGTCAAGAAGTTATGAACCATATCTTTGATACAGTGGATGATTACTTCAATGCCCCATATATCGGGTTAGGACTCTGGGATGGTGAATTAGAGGCTCGTAATATCTTTGTGACTGCTCTTCAGACTCCTGCTATCCAGAAGCAAGAACTGCAAAAGGTAGTGGAAGTTGCGACAGCAGAAGCTGGCTCTGGCTTCACCCAACCGACTCCAAAACCGCTTGCCACTGCTTCTATGACCGAGAAGCTATCTTCTGCTAGTCTGCCGAAGACTGGTGCTCAAAATAGTGCCCTACTCAGTTTCTGGGGACTTGGTGTTCTGGGAATAGCTAGCCTGGCTTTCTGTAAAAATAAAAAGGAAGAGTAAGCTTAAGGCTCAATGTTAGCTATATTGGGTAACTTATAATGAAGCTCGAGAGAGAATCAATTGGTTCTCTCTTTTTGATGAGTTTGTTGGTGGCTCCTAGTTATGCATTTTAGTATGTGGGTTCAAGGGAATTCGAAATGTAATCTTTATATTTGGGAAGGGTTTTAAGGACAGTTTGAAATTGTTAGGCAGAGAAAATTTTGATATTTTTTATCTTTCTATCCGATTAAAACTATGATATCCTTAAGTCGCTCTATATAAGCCTTTCCAAAGATAGTTTGATAACTTTTTGTTATAAATCCTATGGAACTTTTTGTACGCTCAAAAGGTCCATCTTATCAACAATGGATTTACCCACTATAGATATTCTAGTTCCAAAATAATTCATCAAAAATCCCTGTTCTTTTCTAAAGACGGGGATTTTCCGTGTCGAAGAATGCTCGTTGGATTCTAAGTCCCAGATAAGGCTTATTAAAAAATGCCCTATTTGACTTGTTTTTTGATATAATAAGCTTAGTTATTTCATGGAGGTATTGAATGATATCAAGAGTTGAAAAGTTTGAAGCTGCATTAGCTCAGACGGAATGTGATGCTGTCCTAGTGACAAATCTGAAGAATATTTACTATCTGACTGGTTTCAGCGGGACAGAAGCGACGGTTTTCATCAGTAAAAAGCGCCGAATTTTCCTGACGGATGCGCGCTATACCCTGATTGCTAAAGGAGTAGTTCAGGGCTTTGACATTATGGAAACGCGCGATGCGATTGGGGAAATTGCCAAAATCGTTGCGGACGACAAGCTGCAAAAAATCGGTTTTGATGATGAGATTTCCTATGCTTACTTTAAAATGCTGGAAAGTGTTTTTGCTGGTCATGAACTGGTGCCGATGACAGGTTTTATTGAAAAGCTGCGCATGATTAAGGATGCCCAGGAAATCGAGACCATTCGCAAGGCCTGCCAGATTTCGGATCAAGCCTTCTTGGATGTGCTGGACTTTATCAAGCCTGGTGAGACGACGGAGTTGGCTGTCATGAACTTTTTGGACGCTCGCATGCGCCAGCTAGGTGCTTCAGGTGCTTCCTTTGACTTTATCATTGCTTCGGGTTACCGCTCTGCTATGCCTCATGGTGTGGCCAGTGACAAGGTGATTCAGAAGGGTGAAACTCTGACCATGGACTTTGGCTGCTACTACAATCATTATGTCAGCGATATGACACGAACCATTCATGTGGGGCAGGTGACAGATGAGGAGCGGGAGATTTATGATATTGTTCTTCGCAGCAATCAAGCTTTGATAGAGGTGGCTAAGGCCGGCCTCAGCTGCATTGACTTTGATCGGATTCCGCGTCAGATTATTAACGATGCTGGCTACGGTCCTTACTTCAGCCACGGGATTGGCCACGGTATCGGTCTGGACATTCATGAGATTCCTTACTTTGGCAAGTCAGAAGAGCCGATTGAAGCGGGTATGGTTCTGACAGATGAGCCAGGGATTTATCTGGATGGGAAATACGGTGTCCGTATCGAAGACGATCTTCTCATCACCGAAACAGGCTGTGAAGTCTTGACTCTTGCGCCGAAAGAGTTGATTGTTATTTGAGAATTATCAGGCTTTATGGTACAATAAAGAGTAAATTATTTATTAAAGAGGTAAAAAACAAATGATTGAAGCAAGCAAGCTGAGAGCTGGAATGACTTTTGAAACAGCAGATGGAAAACTCATCCGCGTGTTGGAAGCAAGTCACCACAAACCAGGTAAGGGAAATACAATCATGCGTATGAAATTGCGTGATGTCCGTACAGGCTCTACTTTTGATACTAGCTACCGTCCAGAAGAAAAATTTGAACAAGCGATTATCGAAACAGTACCAGCACAATACTTGTACCAAATGGATGATACAGCTTATTTCATGAATACTGAGACCTATGACCAATACGAAATTCCAGTAGTCAATGTAGAAGAAGAGCTGAAATTCATCCTTGAAAACTCAGACGTGAAAATCCAATTTTATGGAACAGAAGTGATTGGTGTAACAGTACCGACAACTGTTGAATTGGTCGTAACAGACACACAACCGTCAATCAAGGGCGCAACTGTAACAGGTTCTGGTAAGCCAGCTACTCTTGAAACGGGTCTTGTCGTCAACGTACCTGACTTCATCGAAGTTGGTCAAAAACTGATTATCAACACTGCAGAAGGAACTTACGTTTCTCGTGCGTAATTTCACTCTTTCAGATAGAAAGGAATTCTTATGGCAAACGAACAATTAGGCGAAATCGTCATTGCGCCACGAGTTTTGGAAAAAATCATTGCCATTGCTACGGCAAAGGTGGAGGGCGTTCATTCTTTTGCGAATAAAAGCATGTCAGACAGCCTCTCTATGCGCACGCTGGGACGCGGTGTCGCTCTTCATACTGATGAAAGCGGCGATGTGACCGTTGACATCTACCTGTATCTGGAGTACGGTATCAGTGTGCCAACAGTTGCAGTTGCGATTCAAAAAGCGGTCAAAAGCGCTGTTAATGATATGGCTGAGGTGGAACTGTCAGCGGTGAATATTCACGTTGCAGGCATTGTCCCAGAAAAATCTCCAAAACCAGATTTGAAAGATCTATTTGATGAGGATTTCCTCAATGAGTAAGGTAATTGTAGATTCAAGACGTGATTTACGGGAGAGAGCATTTCAGGCTTTAATGAGCTTGGAATATGATGGAGATACAGTTGAGGCTTGCCGCTTTGCTTATCTACACGATAAGGAAGAAGAGGAGCAAGTTGAACTCCCTGTCTTCTTGCTCAATCTGGTCAATGGCGTCATGCAATCCAAGAGCGAGTTAGATGACAAGATTGGTCGGTATTTGAAGGTTGGCTGGACCCTGGATCGCTTGACTCTAGTAGAAAAAAATATTCTGCGCTTAGGTTTGTATGAACTAGTGGAATATGATGAAACTCCGCAGCTTGTCGCTGTCAACGAAGCGATTGAGTTAGCAAAAAAATTCTCAGATGAAAAATCAAGTAAGTTTATCAATGGAATTTTGAGTCAATTTATTACTGAAGAATGAAGATTGGGGCGCCTGCCTCAGTCTTTTTTACTTTTTGCCAGTTGTAGTTGCAGACAAACTGTAGAAAAGCTTCCGTTATAGAGGTCTATGGCTGGAACAGCCTATCTTGCTATATGTTAACGGCAACCTAGGTCTCGGCTGGCCACTTTTGCTATAGTTTTGTGGCAACCTAGACCTCGGTTGGCCGTTTTCCTATAGTTTCATGGCAACCTAGACCTCGGCTGGTCGCTTTTTCTATAGTTTCGTGGGAACTTAGAGCTCGGCTGGTAATTTTTGCTATAGTTTCATGGTAATCTAGGTCAAGGACACTCTTTTCATATATGTTTATAGGAGAAATCGCTCTTCGGTCAACCTGTCGTCAAAAGTAAGTGTCAGATGAGGGGAAAATTTTGTGTCTTTTCCTTTTGAAGGAGAGGAGGAAGAATTAGCAAGAGGATATATTTTTTGGGGATAAATTGAAATAAAAAGTACAACCTTTTTAAAACTTTATCTCTAAGTGCTTTAAATGCTGTCTTGTGACTCAGGCATTTTCTGGGACGATGATTAATAGCCAGTAGGTATCATTAAGCGATTTTTCAGTAATTGTTGCCAAATCAGTTTTCTTCAGGAAACCCTCACGAAGAAGACTATTGGCGATCGAGAAAAAGGTGTTTGACAGTATTACTTAAATGATGATCTATTTCAAGCTTTCTCTTTCGCCCACAATGTGATTTTGCAAGTTTATAAGCTGCTTGTGCTTTGTTGGGAGTTTAGTATGACGTTTCCATTCCCGACTAATGCTGGAAGGATGACGATGAAGTAATTTTCCGATTTGAGAAAAATTCAGTCCTTTTGTACGGTAAATCAGAATAGTTTCGCGTTCATCTATGGTAAAATGGTGGTAGCTCATAAGATTTCCTTTCGTAACTAGTTGGCTCAATTCTATTTTACTAGAAAATCTTATGAGTTTTTATTGTGCACTTATAATGTATATTCAAGAGTTAAAACTTCAAATGATACTTGCTTATCCTTTGAAAGGAATCTGAAATCATACATAAAGTTTTGGAATAAAAAATGATATCTGAAAACCTTTACATTTCAATAGATAATCTGTATAATAAATACAGAAAACGTTTGCATACGTATTTTCTATAGGAAAAAATAAAGGAGTTTTTTTATTTATGAAAAGAAACTATCATCTACAGTCTCGGACGAGTGAAAAGCGTCATTATTTTGGGATTCGTCGCTTAAAAGTCGGAGTAGCATCTGTCGTAATTGCATCTAGCTTCCTTTTTGGAGGTGCCCAGTTAGCCAAAGCGGATGAAACAAACGCTGCGACTAGTCCTGCAACGGAAGCAGTATCAGCTGCTAATTCGGAAGCTTTGCCTAAGCCAGCAGGTGAAGCAAAAGCCGAGGAAGTGGATAGTTCAGCTAAAAAAGAAAGTTCAGAACAGGGAAGCTTAGGGCAAGCTGCTTTAGCAGAGGCGGTGCCAAGTCAATCTCCTGAAAATACAGAGGTACAGGAGTTGAAAGGAGCTAGTGCAGCTCCAGAAGCAGCTGGGCAGGAAGCAACGGAAGCTGCAGTGTCTAGTGAAAAAGACAAACAAGAGGTTGTTAGTCAGCCACTTGCTTCGGAAGCTTCTGCAAAAGCTACTATTGAAGAAGGTCATATTCGTTTCCATTTCAAAACCTTACCATCGCAGAATCTGGATAGCTTAGGTCTGTGGACTTGGGATGATGTTGAAACACCTTCTAGTCAAAAGGGAGGCTGGCCGACTGGAGCGACCAGCTTTGCAACAGCCAAAAAAGATGATTATGGCTATTACCTTGATGTCAAGATGGCTGAAAAACGAAGCAAGATTAGTCTCTTAATCAACAATACGGCAGGCCAAAACATTACAGGTGATAAGACAGTTGAGCTGCTGAGCCCTCAGATGAATGAGGTTTGGTTTGATAAAGACTATAATCCTCATACCTCCGAGCCTTTGAAAGAAGGAATGCTTCGGATCAACTATTATCGCACAGATGGTCAGTATGATAAGAAATCCCTCTGGCTCTGGGGAGATGTGCAACATCCAGGTCAAAATTGGCCTGACGGCGTGGACTTTGAGAAAACTGGGAAATACGGTCGCTATGTTGATGTTCCCTTGAAAGAGGCTGCAAAGATGATTGGTTTCTTGCTTTTAGATGAAAGCAAGTCCGGCGACGATGTAAAGATTCAAAATCAGGATTATAATTTTGCAAATTTGGGTAAGACCAGCCAGATTTTCTTGCGTGATGCGGATCCAACGGTTTATACCAATCCTTACTTTGTCAATGATATCCGCATGACAGGAGCCCAGCATGTTAGCTTGACAGAGATTGAGGCGACTTTCTCTACCTTAGAAAATGCTAAAAAAGAAGATATTCTGAAAAATCTAAAAATTACCAATAAGGATGGCGGAGAAGTCGCTGTTAAAGATGTGGTTCTGGATCCTAAGAATAAAAGCGCAAAGTTAATCGGTGATTTTAACCAAGCTCAGTCCCCTTACCTTATCAAATATGGCAATGATCAATTCAAAACCAGCATGAATTGGCAACTGAAGGACAGTATTTACAAGTATGATGGCGAATTGGGCGCGCGTGTTTCTCAAGCGGGCAAACAAGTAGATGTAACCTTCTGGTCACCAAGTGCGGACCAAGTTGATTTGGTGGTCTATGACAAGGAAGATCAGAACAAGGTCGTTGGGCGTCTGGCTATGCAGAAAGGTGAATCTGGAACATGGACCAGCAGTTTGACACCTCAGAGCGGTCTAGGAATTTCTGACTATCGTGGGTACTTCTATCATTATGAAATTACTCGCGGCGGCAAAAAAGTTCTTGTGCTGGATCCCTATGCCAAGTCTTTAGCTGCTTGGAACAGTGAAGATGCGGATAAGGGGGATGCCTACAAGATTGCCAAGGCAGCCTTTGTAGATCCAAGTGAATATGGACCAAAAGACCTGACCTATGCCAATATTCCGAACTTTAAGAAGCGGGAAGATGCTTTGATTTACGAGGCACATGTCCGTGATTTTACTTCAGATCCAGCTATTTCAAAGGATTTGAAATCTCAGTTTGGAACCTTCTCAGCTTTCATTGAGAAATTGGATTATTTAAAAGAACTAGGAGTGACCCACGTTCAGCTCTTGCCAGTTCTGAGTTACTACTTTGTAAATGAGCTGAAAAATGCTGAGCGCATGGACAAGTATGCTTCCAGCAACAGCAACTACAACTGGGGCTATGACCCGCAAAACTACTTCTCACTGACGGGCATGTACTCCAGCGCGCCGACAGACCCAGCCAAGCGCATTGAGGAATTCAAAAATCTTGTCAATGAAATTCATAAGCGTGGTATGGGCGTTATCATGGATGTGGTCTATAATCATACGGCCAAGACATCTATCTTTGAAGATTTAGAGCCAAATTACTACCACTTTATGGATGCGGATGGGACGCCGAGAACTAGCTTTGGTGGCGGCCGCTTGGGGACTACCCACTATATGAGCAGACGGGTCTTGGTAGATTCGATCAAGTACCTGACAGAGCAGTACAAGATAGATGGTTTCCGCTTTGATATGATGGGGGACCATGACGCAGAGTCCATCCAAAAAGCCTTTGAAGAAGCTAAAAAGCTCAATCCAAACCTCATTATGCTGGGTGAGGGCTGGAAGACTTATGCAGGTGATGAAAATAAAGCTGTCCAGCCTGCTGACCAGTCTTGGATGAAGTCAACAGACACAGTAGCTGTCTTCTCAGATGACATTCGTAATACCTTGAAATCTGGTTACCCTAATGAAGGAACGCCAGCCTTTATCACTGGCGGTAAACGAAATGTAGAAAATGTCTTCAAAAACATCAAGGCGCAGCCAACTAATTTTGAGGCAGATAGCCCAGGGGATGTGATCCAATACATTGCGGCCCATGATAATCTGACCCTCTTTGATATCATTGCCCAGTCAATCAAGAAAGATCCGGCAGTCGCTGCTAATAATCAAGAGATTCATCGCCGTCTGCGCCTAGGAAATCTGATGATGCTGACTTCGCAAGGAACTCCATTTATCCACTCTGGTCAAGAATACGGCCGGACCAAGCAATTCCGCGATCCTGCCTATAAATATCCTGTTTCCGAAGACAAGGTTCCAAACAAAGCGCATTTGTTGACCAATGAGGACGGCACGCCGTTTGATTACCCCTATTTCATTCATGATTCCTATGATTCAAGTGACGCGGTCAATCATTTTGATTGGGCCAAGGCGACTGATTCGGAGAAATTCCCTGAAAATGCCAAGAGCCGTGCCTATATGAAGGGCTTGATTAGTCTGCGGAAATCAACGGACGCCTTCACTCGCAGTTCCAAAGCAGAAGTGGATCAAAATGTGACTCTCATTACCCAGCCTGGCAAGGATGGCGTTGAGAAAGAAGATCTTGTTCTCGGCTACCAAGTGGTTGCTTCAAATGGCGATATTTATGCTGTCTTTGTCAATGCAGACAAGAAGGCACGAAGCTTCAACTTTGGTGAAGCCTACAAACATCTAGCAGGCGCAGAGGTTGTGGCTGATGGCAATACCGCAGGAGTCACAGCTATTTCGAATCCAGCTGGTGTCACTAGAAACAGTAATGGCTTGACTCTAGCTCCGCTGACAGCGACAATTTTTCGGATTAAAAAGGCGAATCCTGCTCAAGAAGAAAAACCTCAAGACACCGCTAAAGACATTCAACAAGAACAGTCTGCTGCTTCAGCTAAAAATAGCACCCAAGCTTTATCATCAAACGGACAAAAAACTCTTGCTGCAGGGGTCTCAGAGGTAAAAGAAGCGACCGGTCAGGCCGAAAAAACTTTGCCAAAAACTGGCACAAGAGCTTCTCTATTGGCAGTTCTAGGTGGCTTCCTGATATTCTTAGCCGGCCTGCTAACTTTTAGAAAGAGACAGTAACCATTGACTCTGCAGTACAATGCTTCCTTGTGTAGCTTTGTGAGAAATCACTGTTTCGAATGAACGATAGATAAAGAAAGACGACTTCTATTTTGGAAGTCGTCTTTTTTCAGTAATACGGGCTTGCGTCGCTATATAAAGTTTACACGCTTTTGCCCGGAAGTAGGCTGATTGGCAGGAAGTAGCCAGTTGAGGGTACTTCCTGATTATTAATTTTTTTCAGCAGTAAATCTACTGAGAGTTTGGCAATATCCTTCAAGGGCTGTTTAATCGTAGCCAGTTGAGGATAATAATTTTCAACAAAATAGGTTCCGTCGTAGCCGATGATTTTTAAATCTTCAGGAATCTGTATGTTCAGTTCCTGAGCGACTTTCATCACCAAAATGGCTGTCAAATCATCTGAAGCAAAGATTGCATCCGGCTTGTTGTGGGTCAGAATGTGCTTGATTTCCATTTCTTTGCGGACGGGTGAGAAGTCACTGGAAACATTGATGATAGCAGCATCTGGCAGGACAGAGGCAAAGCCAGCATGGCGCAGGCCTGTTGGTGAGTTGGAGTTATCATTGCCAGTAATCATGATAATATTCTGAGCGCCTGCTTTGACCAGAGTCTGAGCAGCTAGTACCCCACCAGCGTAATTGTCCGAGGACACCACCGGAATATCGGGTGAAAGGTTGCGGTCAAAAGAAATGATGGGGGCTGTTACGCGATTGTAGTCTTCGATTCCTAGGTTGTGGCTGCCGGAAATGATGCCGTCCACCTGATTGGCTTCTAACATCTCAATGTATTCGCGCTCCTTATCGGAATCATGCTCGCTGTTGCAGATAATGGTTTTATACCCCTGCTTAAAGAGCTCGTGTTCCAGCTTGTCAATCAGCTCAGCATAGAAAATGTGACTAATATTCGGGAAAATAAGTCCAATCAGCTTGGCGGACTTGCCCTGAAGACTGCGCGCCAGATTGTTAGGTTTGTAGGCCAACTCCCGCATAGCCTCCTCGACCCGAGAGATAGTTTTGCTGGATAAGTAACCTTTTCTATTGATAACGCGGGAAACGGTTGTGGGGCTGACCCCTGCCAGTTTTGCTACATCAGTTAGTTTTGCGACCATAATCTAATTCATAGTAAGCACCGGTCGGATTGCCCTTGGTGATGGCAATGCCTGTCTGGTCTTCAGCTGGGAAGACGCGACCGGAAAATACTTTCTCTCCTTTATTGATAAAAATTTCAAAGATGGATTTGTCAATAAAGACATTGACAGTTGTATCTTTGGTGTCAAGGCTGGTGCTGCGGCTGCTTCCGAAGTCTAGGGCATATTGTTCCCCTGCCTGACTGCGGTCGACGGTCACTTGCCCAGCCTTGAGATCGAATTTGATGGTTAAACCCTTGCCGTCCTTATCTGCAAAGAGGACGATTTCATGTTCGGTGTCTGCAGCGAGATTCAGCTCTAGCTCGTAGCTATTCTTGCTCTTATCCAGCGCAGTGAAAGGTTGAGCTTCCGCTCGTAAATTCTTGATGGCTGCGACTGGGTATTGATAAAGTTTGCCATCTTTTAAAGTTAATTCTTTTACTAGTGAGAAGGTTCCCTGATGGTCAAAGCGGTCAGACGGGTATTCCACATCTGGCAGACCTAGCCAGCTGACAGCAAAAGCTCGGCCGTCAGGAGCATTGAAAGCCTGAGTCGCGTAGCACTCAAAGCCATGATCCAGATTCTGAATCGGGCTTGGATTGAGCATTTTTGCTTGTTTTGTGTCAAACGATTGACCTATCTTATACATGTTTGGATAAATATTATCATAGTCCAGAACGTCCTTGGACAGGCCTTGCGGGCAATAGAGCAGGACTGGCTGGTCATTAATGAAGACCAGATTAGGGCACTCCATCATGTAGGCCGTCTTGTCATTATCAAAGTCCAAGTCACCAAGGGTTTCCCAGTTGGTGTAGTCATTGTCCACAGCCTTGTAGAGCTTGACATAGCCTTGCTTATCCAGATTTTGTCCGCCGACAATAGCATAGAACTGTCCCTTATAATTAAAAATCTGTGGATCGCGGAAGTGATCGGTTGCTTCTGCCGGTTGCTCAATCAAGACTTTATCAATCTTCTCGATTTTCCCTTCTTTATCCAGCAATGCTCCGATTTGATAAGGGTGGCGCACCCAATTTTCGTCACGAACATTTCCAGTATAAAAAAGGAAAAGCTTGTCATCAAACTGCATAGCAGAACCAGAGTAGGCACCATGGCTATCCAGTTTCGTATCTGGCAGCACTCGCACACCAGTTTCTGTGAAATGCACTAAATCATCACTTTCAAGCTGTACCCAGCATTTTAGCCCGTGGGCTGCTCCAAAGGGAAAGTTTTGGTAGAAGACAATCCACTTGCCGTCAAAATATGAAAAGCCATTTGGATCATTCAGAAGCCCAGTTGTGGGCTCCACATGATAGGTGGCCCGCCAAGGAGATTTAGCGATATTGTCATTAATCTGTTGCAGTTCTTCTGCAGTCCAATCTTCGTAACGTCTGTAGCGTTTTTCAGTAGTCCAAGCCAATCTTTTGTCCTCCAATTATTTTTCTTACTTCTATAGTAAACGTTTTCCGCTCAAAAATCAACCTTTAACATTAAAAAAAAATAAATTTCTGTAAAACGCTTGACATATTTTAAAGTTGTGATAAAATAATATTTGTAAAGGCGGTAAAATCGCTTTCAAAAAGTTTTACAATATTTTATAAGGAGATGTTTGCAAATGAATAATACTGAAATTGCAAAAAAAGTCATCGAAGCCTTGGGCGGACGTGAGAATGTCAACAGTGTAGCTCACTGTGCGACTCGTTTGCGTGTCATGGTAAAAGATGAAGAGAAGATCGACAAGGATACAGTCGAGAATCTGGAAAAAGTTCAGGGAGCCTTCTTTAACTCAGGTCAATACCAAATCATTTTTGGTACTGGTACGGTTAACAAAATTTATGAAGAAGTTGTAGCGCTTGGCTTGCCAACGTCATCAAAAGCTGAAATGAAAGCTGAAGCTGCCAAGCAAGGGAATTGGTTCCAACGCGCTATCCGTACCTTTGGTGATGTCTTCGTACCCATCATTCCAGTTATCGTAGCGACTGGTCTCTTCATGGGGGTTCGTGGACTGTTAACTGCGCTTGGTATGACACTCCCAGAAGATGTAACCACCTATACTCAAATCTTGACTGATACAGCCTTCATTATTCTCCCAGGTCTGGTAGTTTGGTCAACCTTCCGCGTATTCGGTGGAAATCCAGCAGTTGGTATCGTTCTTGGTATGATGCTCGTTTCAGGTTCACTTCCAAATGCTTGGGCTGTTGCTTCTGGTGGTGAAGTGACTGCAATGCAGTTCTTCGGTTTCATTCCGGTTGTCGGATTGCAAGGTTCTGTTCTGCCGGCCTTCATTATCGGGGTTGTCGGAGCTAAGTTTGAAAAAATGGTCCGCAAAGTTGTTCCAGATGTTCTTGATCTCTTGGTCACACCATTTGTAACCCTTTTAGTGATGTCTATTCTTGGACTTTTTGTCATCGGACCAGTCTTCCACGTTGTTGAAAACTACATCCTTATTGGTACAAAAGCTATCCTTGGTTTGCCATTCGGTCTAGGTGGTTTACTTATCGGGGGAGTTCACCAATTGATCGTCGTATCAGGTGTTCACCACATCTTCAACTTGCTTGAAGTTCAATTGCTTGCTGCTGACCATGCCAACCCATTCAACGCTATCATCACAGCAGCTATGACAGCTCAAGGTGCTGCGACTGTAGCCGTTGGTGTCAAAACTAAAAATCCTAAATTGAAAACTCTTGCTTTCCCAGCTGCTCTTTCTGCCTTCCTTGGTATTACTGAGCCTGCTATCTTCGGGGTTAACTTGCGTTACCGCAAACCATTCTTCCTTTCATTGATTGCTGGTGCCATCGGTGGTGGCTTGGCTTCTATCCTTGGGCTTGCTGGTACTGGTAATGGTATCACCATTATCCCAGGTACAATGCTTTACATCGGTAATGGACAACTTGTTCAATACATCCTGATGGTCGCTGTATCATTTGCCCTTGGTTTTGCCCTTACTTATATGTTTGGTTACGAAGATGAAGAAACTGTAACTGAAAAAGCTGAAACTGAAAAATTAGTTGAAGAAGAAACAACTGGCAATATCCCAGCAGCTCTTCAAGATGAAACAATCATTTCTCCAGTCGTTGGTCAAGCTGTGGCTTTGGCTGATGTCAATGACCCTGTCTTTGCAAGTGGAGCGATGGGACAAGGGATTGCGATTAAACCAACTGAAGGTGTTGTTTATGCCCCAGCTGATGCAGAAGTGACGATTGCTTTTGCCACCGGTCATGCCTATGGTTTGAAGACTGCTAATGGTGCTGAAATCCTTATCCACGTCGGAATTGACACAGTGTCTATGAATGGCGAAGGATTTGACCAAAAAGTGTCTCAAGGTTCTACAGTCAAAGCTGGCGATGTTCTTGGAACTTTTGATTCAGCTAAAATCGCGGCAGCTGGTCTGGATGACACAACTATGGTCATCGTGACCAATACAGCTGACTACGCTTCTGTGATGCCAGTTGCGACAGGTGCAGTAGCCAAAGGCGATGCGATTATTGAAGTGAAAGCCTAGTCTTACTTATCAAAAATCAGCAAAAGAAAACGAACAAATGTCATGTTTGTTCGTTTTTTCTTGAGTGTTAAGATTTACAGAGGAAAATCTAAAATATAGAGCAATTTTCAATCTGGAAATATGCTATAATAAAGTATAAACAATACAAGAGGTGTTGAAATGACAAAATTGTACGGAAGTTTAGAAGCTGGCGGGACGAAATTTGTTTGTGCTGTGGGCGATGAAAATTTCAATGTTGTAGAAAAAACACAGTTTCCTACAACCACGCCGATTGAGACACTGGATAAAACGATTGCCTTTTTCTCTCGTTTTGACAATCTAGCGGGTCTGGCAGTCGGTTCTTTTGGTCCTATTGATATTGACCCTAATTCTGAAACTTATGGCTACATTACGACGACTCCAAAACCACATTGGGCGAATGCGGACATCGTAGGAGCACTTCGTCGTGCTTTGAATGTACCAATTTACTTTACGACAGATGTTAATAGCTCTGCTTATGGTGAAGTTGTAGCTCGCAACAATGCTGGCGGCCGCATTGAAAATCTGGTTTATTATACGATCGGAACAGGAATTGGCGCTGGCGCCATTCAGCGTGGTGAATTTGTCGGCGGAACGGGTCACCCTGAGATGGGACACTATTATGTAGCCAAGCACCCGATGGATGAAGAAAAAGGCTTTAATGGCGTTTGTCCTTTCCACAATGGCTGTTTGGAAGGTTTGGCGGCTGGCCCTAGCTTAGAGGCGCGGACAGGTGTACGGGGTGAAAATATTGAGCTCAATAACTCTGTCTGGGATATTCAAGCCTATTATATTGCGCAGGCAGCTATTCAAGCGACGGTGACGTTCCGTCCAGATGTCATTGTCTTTGGTGGCGGTGTTATGGCGCAGCAACATATGCTAGACCGCGTTCGTGAGAAATTTACAGTTCTCCTGAATGACTATCTCCCTGTTCCAGATGTGCGGGATTACCTTGTCACACCAGCTGTAGCGGGAAATGGCTCTGCTACATTGGGGAATTTTGTCCTAGCAAAAGAAGTCAGCGAACGCCACGCAAAATAGGTAAAACAAGAGGTCTGAAATGTCAGGCCTCTTCTATCTGAGGTGAAATATGCAAAAAGCGATTGTCAAGGATATTTTCTTTTTACAGCAAAAATCAGTCCCTGCCACGAAAGCTGATCTATTCTTGGTTCAGGATTTGCAGGATACCTTGTTGGCTCATAGAGAGTCTTGTGTCGGTCTTACGGCCAACATGATCGGTGTTCAAAAGCGAGTGATTATTTTTATGTATGGCATGCTGCCCATGGTCATGTTTAATCCTATTCTCATCCAGAAATCAGGGCTTTACCAGACGGAAGAAGGCTGTCTGTCTTTGACTGGAAGTCGGTCAACCATTCGTTATCAGAAAATCACGATCGAATATCTGGATCAGAATTGGCTAAAGAAGACTATCACTTTAGAGGATTTTCCAGCGCAAATCTGCCAGCACGAATTGGATCATTTGGAAGGAATTTTGATTTGATAAGGAAAGAAATTCAGCTGTTCTGAGGCTGAATTTTTTTATCACAAAAATGGTTCTCATAGAAACTTTTTTCTTGACATCTATCTTTTTTGTGATAAAATAGTTCTCATGAAAACCAATTAGTTCTCTCGAGAACTAATATAGAAAGGAAGTTTGAATGGAAAAGCCGTTATTAGAAATGAAACACTTTGGCCGGCGAATGCAGCTGATGGTAGAAAAGCTTGCCAAAGACCAAGGTATTGAGTTCATGGCTGGGCCACAGGGGCAAGTTTTGCGTATTGTTGCCTGTCGTACGGAAGAGGGGAAGGACACTCTTATCAAGGATATTGAGCAGGAGTTGGATATTTCCAAGTCGGTGGCCAGCAACCTAATGAAAAGGATGGAGAAGAATGGCTTTATCCAGTTGGAAATGAGCAAGACAGACAAGCGGGCTAAATATATCCGTCTCACTCCGCAGTCTCAGGAGAACATGAGGAAGATTCGTGACTTTTTTGATGAAATGGACCGTCGTCTTTTGGAGGGGATTTCTGAGCAGGAATTACTGATTTTTTCTCAAGTGCTGACTAAATTTTATCAAAATATCGAAAGTCTAGAAAATGGAGGAAAAGATGTTTAAGTTATTTAAACGGCTGACGGCAAGGGAAGTGGGCATGATTCTACTCAGTGTACTCTTCACTTGCCTGACAGTATATCTAGAATTAGAGGTTCCGACCTATATTTCGGCGATTACGGAGCTGCTGCAGACGCAGGGAACGGCTTTAGCGGATTTGTGGGAACCTGGGCTGAAAATGGTTGGCTTGTCCTTTGCCAGCTTTTTGTCTGCTACTGTAGTTGGATTTTTTGCAGCTCGTCTAGCTGCCAGTTTTACGCAGAGTCTGCGGAGCGATATTTTCAACCGTGTGCTGGATTATTCACAGACGGAGATTAAGAAATTTTCAATCCCTAGTCTGCTGACTCGGACGACGAATGACATTACCCAGATACAGACCTTAATTACCATGGGGCTGCAGGTGGTGACCAGGGGACCGATTATGGCGATTTGGGCTATGACTAAGATTATCGGCAAGTCAGAGAGTTGGCTGATGGCGGTTCTCATTGCCGTTATAGTCAATATCCTGATGACAGCAGTCTTGATGACACTTGCCTTTCCCAAGCAGTCGGTTGCACAGCGTTTAGTTGATAAGCTAAACAGTATCACTAGAGAGAGTTTGACGGGAATTCGCGTAGTCCGGGCCTACAATGCTGAAGATTATCAAGATGAGAAGTTTGCGGCAGCTAACGATCAAGTAACCCGACTGAATCTCTTCATCAGCCGCTTGATGGCTATGATGAATCCTGTTATGATGGGGATTTCCAGTGGTTTGACTCTGGCGATTTACTGGATTGGTGCTTATTTGATTCAGGAGGCTGGGCTGCAGGAACGTCTGTCGCTCTTCAGTGACATGGTCGTCTTTATGTCCTATGCTATGCAGATTGTGATTGGATTCTTGCTCATGGGGGCCCTCTTCATCGTCTTGCCTCGGACCATTGTATCCGCTGGCCGGATTAATGAAGTGCTGGGTCTGCAGTCATCTATCGTAAGTCCGGAACAGCCTAAGGCAGCAGCGGATAGCAAGGGAGAAGTGGTCTTTCGCGATGTGTCCTTCCGCTATTCCAAGAATTCAGAAGCGGTCATTGAGCATGTTAGCTTTACAGCGCAGGCTGGTGACACTGTAGCCTTTATCGGCTCGACTGGTTCAGGAAAGTCTACGCTGGTCAATCTCATTCCTCGATTCTATGATGTGACAGAAGGAGATATTCTGGTAGATGGTGTCAATGTTCAGGATTACCAGCTAGAAGACTTGCATAATAAGGTCGGCTATATCCCGCAGAAGGCGGTGCTTTTCTCTGGCGATATTGAGAGCAATCTGGACTTCGGTCAAAGCAAAGAAAGCCCGCTGGATGACAAGAAAATGTGGGAAGCTCTTGACCTAGCTCAGGCCAATCCATTTGTCCAAGAAAAGGAAAAAGGTTTGAAGTCCAAAGTAGCTCAAAGCGGAACCAACTTTTCTGGTGGGCAGCGTCAGCGTTTGGCGATTGCTAGAGCCTTGGCTCGCAAGCCAGAAATCCTCATCTTTGACGATTCCTTCTCAGCCCTAGACTATAAGACAGACCGCATTTTGCGCAAGGAACTGGCCGAGCGGACACAGGATATGACCAAGCTAATCGTGGCACAGCGGATCTCTACCATCATGGATGCGGATCAAATCTTGGTCTTGGATGCTGGTAAGGTGGTTGGTCAAGGTACCCACCGAGAGCTTTTGGCAAATAACGCGGTCTATCAAGAAATTGCCTACTCACAACTATCCAAGGAGGAATTAGAAAATGGAAAATAAGAAGTCTTCATTATTTAGCCAGATGCAGCCTTATCTCAAAGGCTTCCAGCTTCCTCTTGCTTTGGCATTTGTGGGAGCTGTCTTGTCAAACATTATTACGGTTTATGGACCAAATAAACTAAAGGAAATTACCAATCTTATCTCAGAGGGTCTGGGCAGCAGCATTGATTTAAAAGCTGTGTCAGAGATTGCCCTTCTGCTGACGGTACTCTATGCAGCTGGAGCTTTGCTAAACTATGGGCAGTCTTTTATCATTAGTTCGGTGATTCAGTATTTCTCCAAGCGGCTGCGGACGGCCATTGCGGAGAAGATTAATAAACTGCCGCTGGGCTATTTCGATGGTCATTCTCAGGGAGATACTCTGTCGCGCGTGACCAATGATGTGGATACGGTCGGCCAGTCTCTTAACCAGAGTTTAGGAAGTGTTATTTCTTCTAGCCTGCTCTTAGTGGCTGTGGTCTTGACCATGTTCTTCATGAACTGGATCTTGGCCTTGGTAACGATCATTGCTAGTCTGTTGGGCTTTGTCTTTGTTGGTCTGATTATGGGCAAGTCTCAAGGGTATTTCACTGCCCAGCAAAACAATCTAGCCGCTGTTAACGGCTATGTAGAAGAGATGTACTCCGGTCATAATGTCGTTATTAGCTACAATGCTATCGAGCAGTCAAAGGAGCGCTTTGCGGTCCTTAATCACAATCTCTATAATAGTATTTGGAAATCTCAATTTATCTCAGGAATCATGATGCCGCTCATGATTTTCACAGGAAACTTTGCCTATGTGCTGGTTATTTTGGTCGGTGCGGCTCTGGCAATTGATGGTTCCATCAGTATCGGGGTTATCGTAGCCTTCATGGTCTATGTGCGGACTTTCTCTCAGCCTCTGTCACAGATTGCCCAAGGAATCACTGTCTTGCAACAGGCTGGTGCAGCTATGGGACGGGTCTTTGAGTTCCTGGATGAGGCAGAAATGGAAGCTGATGACCATAAGGAGCGCCAGCTGGAGACGGTTAAGGGAGACGTGGCTTTTGAAGAGGTCTTCTTTGGCTACAAGCCAGACCAGACCATTATTCATGATTTCTCAGCTCAGGCCAAGGCTGGACAGAAGATTGCTATTGTCGGACCGACTGGTGCTGGTAAGACGACCATCGTTAATCTGCTGATGAAGTTCTATGAAATTGACAAAGGACGCATCACCATTGATGGAATAGATATTAAGAATATGAAACGTTCCGAGGTTCACGATGCCTTTTCAATGGTCTTGCAGGATACCTGGCTCTTTGAGGGGACTATCCGAGAGAACTTGATTTATAATCAGGAGCATGTCACGGATGAAGCGGTCATTGCAGCAGCCAAAGCAGTCGGAGTTCATCACTTTATTCAAACCTTGCCAAAGGGTTATGACACGGTGCTGGATGATACGGTCAGTCTGTCTGTCGGTCAGAAGCAGTTGCTGACAATCGCTCGTGCTCTACTGAAAGACGCACCGCTCTTGATATTGGATGAAGCAACTTCATCTGTGGATACGCGGACGGAGGAGCTGATCCAAAAGGCTATGGACAAACTCATGGAAGGACGGACTTCCTTTGTCATCGCCCACCGCCTATCCACTATCCGCAATGCAGACCTCATCTTGGTTATGCGCGATGGAAATATCATCGAGCAGGGCAATCATGATGAACTCATGGAGCAGCATGGCTTCTATGCAGACCTTTACAACAGTCAGTTTGAGGAAGGCGAAGTAGCTTAAATTTAGCAATGAAATAGTCTACTATAGAATGGCACGGCTTAGGTTGTGCTTTTTCTGTAACTAGTGCATCGGTCGCTTCATTGGAAATTTAACAGTTAGATTTTGTGGTATTTTATTTAAGCAACATTTACAGTTTTATAAAAATATGATAAAATAGTTATAAATTTTAGTATATCTTAGGGAGGAAATCATGAAAAAATTTTTTAACTATCTTGTCATCTCTTTAGCTGTAGTTCTGCTGGTGGCATGTGCTCCTAAAAAAACGGGTGGGAACGGTGTCTCTGGTAATAATCATGTTGAAGTGAAAATTAAGGATGGTACTTATGTATTGCCCAAAGATGAGTCTTCGGATTCTAAGTATCTAGCTTTGAATGTTGAAATTAAAAATAAGAGTAATAAACAATTATATATCAGTGATAATGACATCACTCTTTATAATTCTGATGATGAAAAAATTAGTTCGATCAATGTCTATGATTCTAGTGACAAGTTCAAAACAATGTCTTATGAAAAGGTTGCTAAGGATAAGAGCGTCAGTGGTTATGTAGTATTTGAAGTAAATCCAAAGGATACTTACGAACTTCATTATTCTCCTCTGTACACAGATATTGGCAAGAAAGAGCCAGAAGAAGTCACCATCAAAGTTGATGCTAAAAAGTATGCGGATAATGTGGATAAAATGGAAGACTTGGCTAAAGAATATGTAGAAAAAGTCTTCTTGAGTGGAGACGCTTCAGGAAAAGCAGAAAATGTGAGTTCGAAGCAGTCCGATCAAGCGGTTGTGACAACCTTGACAACAAAAAATGATGACAAGAAAAAAGAAGGCAAAGCTGATCAATTTGTTCTAGGAGGAGACTTGGAGAAAGATCGAGCTAATTTCATGACAAGCTTTACCAAAGAGTTTGGGGAAGAATTCTCTTACTACACGCCATCAGAAGCTGAATTGCGGACATTTGCTGAAGCATACACTAAAATGAATGCGAAACGTGCAAAAGTAACTTACCAAGTGTCTTCTTTCTTGCCAGAAAGTGCGATAGTTTACGTTAGACCAGAAACGATTGGCTTAGAAAACATTCGGACTTACGACTTGGTCTCTAAATTTGTTAATGAGCATCGAGCAGAATATTCTGATTACAACGATGCATATAAGGCAGCAGAGAAATATATTTTAGAGCAAGCGCCTAGTCAGTTTGACAGTATTCCTTTGGTTACACCTAAGTATATGGAATCTGAAGGTTATGAGCTGAAATTCACGAAAAAAGATGGCAAATGGGTTGTCGATAGCTCAGATGATTATGGGTATAAATACCTTGTCCGCTCCTTCAGTGGAAGTCTGTATTAATGCTCAAAGGAAAGTAAATTCGTCTTATTATTAACCGCGGTGGGTTGGTGAGAAGCGAGAATCTAGAGAGGACCTGCTGGGTCTTCTCTTTTTAGATGTTTAAAGTTCAGCAAATGTCTGTTTTAAATTTGTCGACATTGCGAAATCCAAAAGCATTCGGCTTGAGGACTTTCATGAGAATATTGGTTAGCGTTAAAATGGGGAAATCTGGAGTGTTGTTCCTCTTCTTTTGGGCTTTGATGAAGTTTTAAAAATAGGATTTTACGATTGGAGCTTATCGGGAAGTACGCCAAAGAATTTTTCATCCTGCTTCTCTTAAAAATGGGTGAGCAGGAGTTGGTACAGTTGCTAGTGCTTTTTGAATTTTCCAAAGTAGCTGAGCAACTGTTGACCATTGCGCATGCGCTGTTAAAAAATGAGCTGCTCTTGATTTTGGACGAGGTGACTTCTTCGGTGGATACGCGGACAGAGGAGTTGATTCAAAAAGCTATGGACAAACTCATGGAAGGCCAGACTTTCTTTGTCGCTGATCACCGCTGACCACTATTCGCAATGCGGACCTGATCTTGGTCGTGCGCGATGGGCATATCATTGAGTAGGGCAACCATGACTAGCACATGGCGGTTTATAGCTTCTATGCTGACCTTTACAAGAGTCGGTTTGAGGAAAAGCAAGAAGCAAGCTAAAATATAAAAATTGAACTCTAGCAATTTGAATGGTTGGAACTCTGTTTTTAGTATGGTATAGTAGATAGTAGAAATGGAGAAGCTCATGGAAATAGAGGTTTTAATGATGGCTTTTGACAAGAGTCGTATACCCCTGCTGGTCTAGAGCAAGATTCCAGAGCAAATGTTTGAAAAGTATGAAGGATAAGATGAAAGATTATCGTGTTTTCTATCAAAAGCTGACAGCTCCCTTGCGGCGACGTCCCAGCTTACTCAAAGTTTTGATTTGTTTTAACCGATTGATGACCCTGCTCATGCCCTTGGTTTATGCTGGAGTGCTATTCAATGCCTATCTGGTTGGAACCTGGCGAGGGTTGCTGCTTTATCTCTTGCTACCGGCGGCGGGGTTTATTGTTTTGTCGCTGGTTCGTCAGCGTATCAACCAGCCTCGGCCTTATGAGAGCTGGGACTTCAGTCCCTTACTGGCTAAGGATGTGTCTGGGGAATCCATGCCCAGCCGTCATGTTTTTTCCTCTACGATTATTGCCATGTCAGCCTTGTCACTATCTCCTTGGTTTGGTTTCATATTGCTGTTTTTGACGGCGCTTTTAGCACTGGTTCGAGTGCTTGGTGGAGTTCACTATCCTAAGGATGTCCTGGTCGGCTATGCCTGCGGGCTTTTAGTTGGCAGCCTTCTATATCTTTTTTGAAGATGTCATTTTTCCTATTTTGCTACATCAAAGTTGCGTGGTGTAGCTTTTGATTTGTCCAATTTCACTTATATCTTCTTTCGATTGATTTTTCTGGAGTATGATGTAAGAAAATGCTTTTTCTCAGAAAAGTGATATAATGAGAGGAGAATAAGGGGGTAAGTGTATGGCAAAAACAAGATTATACCTAATCCGTCACGGCAAAACGATGTTTAATACAATCGGGCGAGCTCAGGGCTGGAGCGATACTCCGTTGACAGCAGAAGGCGAACGCGGTATCCGTGAATTGGGGATTGGTTTGCGTAAAGCGGGTATTGATTTTAAACTAGCTAGATCCAGTGATTCAGGTCGGACGATTCAAACAATGGGGATTATCCTGGAAGAGCTGGGCTTGACTGGAAAGATTCCTTATAGGTTTGACAAGCGCATCCGCGAGTGGTGCTTTGGCAGCTTTGACGGGGGATATGACGGTGAGCTCTTTATGGGAGTCATGCCTCGGGTCTTTAATGTCGAGCATGTTCACCAGCTCAGCTATGCCGAATTGGCTGAAGGTTTGGTTGAGGTGGATACAGCTGGTTGGGCAGAAAACTGGGAAAAACTCAGCAGCCGCATTTGGGAAGGCTTCTCAGCTATTGCTGAAGAGCTGGAGGCTTCTGGTGGTGGCAATGCTTTGGTTGTTAGCCATGGAATGACCATCGGAACCTTCGTCTATTTGATAAACAGAAGCCGCCCTCATGGACTTGATAATGGTTCTGTGACCATAGTGGATTATGAAGACGGGAAATTCAGTGTTGCTTGTGTTGGAGATATGTCCTACCGTGAAGTTGGAAAAGAGGAGCTGGAGGCAGAAGCTTGAAAAGAGGTCACCATGCTAAGAAAAACTTTTCTTTGTATCGACTGATAAACTGGGTCTTGTTTTTAGGGCTTGGGCTTGGATTGCTAGTTGCTTTGTGGCTATTTCAAGGGCAGGATCAACATGTCCAAAAACCTGCTGATGAAAATCTTGAGGTCTTGGAGTCGAATTTACCCAATGTTTCAGTTGATGACTGGGAATTGATACTGGTCAATCGTAGCCACCTT
This sequence comes from Streptococcus sp. STC1396, assembly GCF_058933875.1. Lineage (NCBI taxonomy): Bacteria > Bacillati > Bacillota > Bacilli > Lactobacillales > Streptococcaceae > Streptococcus > Streptococcus sp. STC1396. The sequence continues at coordinate 65,229 of NZ_JBZYCU010000005.1, forward strand.
CAGGAAGATGCGCCCCCTCAATTGACTCAAATTGATGATATTCAGGTAGACAGCCGTATTGCTGAAAATACCAGAAAATTCTTGGCCGCAGCACAGAAAATTGCATCGGGAGAAACTTTGATTTCGGGCTATCGAAGTCGAGCGGAGCAGGCAGAAATTTATGAAGAAGCCCTAGCCTTGGCAGAGGAAGAGGGGCTTTCTCGACAAGAAGCGGAACAAGAGGTGCAAAAACGAATTCAGATTCCTGGCGCCAGCGAACATCAGACAGGCTTGGCTATTGATATGAGTGAGCCAGAAGGTCAGGAAGATGAAGTGGCCGATAAGATTGCGGAAATTGCTCCCAGATATGGCTTTATTCTACGCTATCCTGAGGGGAAAAGCGATATTACTGGAGTGGATTTTGAGAATTGGCACTATCGCTATGTCGGCGTAAAATCTGCTCAATACATGCAAAAGCATCATTTAGTCTTAGAAGAATACCTAGCTCTTTTAGAAGCTGTAGATAAGTGAGTTTTTTCTGGACTAATTTATAGATAAAAAATCAGCTTGCTCGTTTGAGCAGCTGATTTTTAACTTTTTTATTTTAAACCAGACCTTGGGCGATCATGGCGTTGGCTACATTTTCAAAGGCTGCAATATTGGCACCAGCAAGATAGTCCTTGCCAAGTCCATAAGTTTCAGCAGTAGTTTTAGCTGTATTGAAGATGTTGGTCATGATGTCTTTGAGACGGCCGTCAACTTCTTCGCGAGTCCAAGATAGGCGCAGGCTATTTTGGCTCATTTCTAGAGCGGATACAGCTACACCACCAGCATTGGCAGCTTTAGCAGGACCATAAAGGATTCCGTTTTCTTTGTAAACTTTGATAGCATCAAGGTCGCTCGGCATGTTAGCACCTTCAGAAACGACTTTAACTCCTTGGGCAACCAAACGTTTCGCCGCTTCCCCATCGATTTCATTTTGAGTGGCACATGGAAGAGCGATGTCGTAGTTACCAGCGTAAGTCCAGACAGAACCTTCATAGTAAGTAGCAGTAGCTTTTTCAGCAGCGTATTCTGTCAAGCGAGCACGGCGGTTATTCTTCACATCTGCTAGGAGGTCGAAGTCGATACCATTTTCATCAATAACATAACCATTTGAGTCAGACACAGAGATAACGGTAGCACCAAGTTCAGTTGCTTTTTGCAGAGCGTATTGAGCAACGTTACCTGAGCCAGAAATAACCACTTTTTTACCAGCAAAGCTGTTACCGTTAGCTTTGAGCATTTCTTCAGTGTAGTAAACCAAACCATAGCCAGTAGCTTCTGGGCGAATCAAGCTACCACCAAATCCAAGAGGTTTACCAGTCAGGACACCCGCATCAAATTGGTTAAGACGTTTGTATTGCCCGTAAAGGTAACCAATCTCACGTCCACCAACACCGATATCGCCGGCTGGGACGTCAAGTGATGGTCCGATGTATTTTTGCAATTCAGTCATGAAGCTTTGGCAGAAGCGCATGACTTCGGCATCAGTCTTTCCTTTAGGATCGAAGTCTGATCCACCTTTACCTCCACCGATTGGAAGTCCAGTCAAAACATTTTTAAAGATTTGTTCGAATCCGAGGAATTTCAAGATCCCTTGGTTTACAGTTGGGTGGAAACGCAGACCGCCTTTATAAGGACCAACTGCTGAGTTGAATTGCACGCGATAACCACGGTTAACTTGTACTTTACCTTCGCGGTCCACCCAAGGAACACGGAAGCTAATCACACGTTCAGGCTCAGTGATACGGGCCAAGATATTTTCTTCGATGTATTCAGGATGCTTTTCAAAGACTGGCTCAAGCGTACTGAGAAACTCTTCAACGGCTTGGAGGAATTCTGCCTCGTGTCCGTTGCGGGCTTTTACAGTTTCAAAAGTGCTTTGTATATATTCTTTAGCAGTTGTCATGGTGATTCTCCTTTGAAAGATTGTATTCTTACGGGGTCAATTATAGCAGAGATTTTCCCGCTTGTAAAGAAAAAAGTTGAATTTTCTGAAAATTCCCACGATATTTTTTCTGAAATATTCTTAAAAATTAGGGAGGTAAATACCGAACATTTTAGTAGAAAAATGGGATAAACTCTTTATAGGAGGAACTTTAATGATATAATAGAAGAAAACTAAGGAATATGAGGTCAAAATGATGACGACAACCAAGACACAAATTGCGGGTTTTGAATTTGATAACTGTCTTATGAACGCAGCAGGAGTGGCCTGTATGACAGTCGAAGAGTTAGAAGAAGTTAAAAACTCTGCTGCAGGAACTTTTGTGACCAAGACGGCGACATTGGACTTCCGTCAGGGCAACCCAGAGCCTCGCTATCAGGATGTTCCCCTAGGCTCCATCAATTCTATGGGGCTGCCCAACAATGGTTTAGACTACTATCTGGACTACCTGCTGGAGCTACAGGAAAGCGAGCCAGATCGGACCTTTTTCCTCTCGCTGGTTGGCATGTCGCCAGATGAGACTCATACTATTCTCAAAAAAGTTCAGGCAAGTGATTTTAAAGGGATTACCGAGCTCAATCTCTCCTGCCCTAATGTCCCTGGCAAGCCACAGATTGCTTATGATTTTGAAACAACGGAAAAGATTTTGTCAGAGGTTTTTGCTTATTTCACCAAACCGCTAGGTATCAAGCTGCCTCCTTACTTTGACATCGTGCATTTTGACCAAGCTGCTGCGATTTTCAACAAATATCCGCTCAAGTTTGTCAATTGTGTCAACTCGATCGGAAATGGTCTTTATATAGAAGATGAGTCAGTGGTTATTCGTCCGAAAAATGGTTTTGGCGGTATTGGCGGCCAGTATATCAAACCGACGGCTCTGGCTAATGTCCATGCCTTTTACCAACGCCTGAAACCAGAAATCCAAATCATTGGTACCGGTGGTGTCTTGACTGGGCGCGATGCCTTTGAGCATATCCTCTGTGGTGCCAGCATGGTGCAGGTAGGAACGACCCTTCATAAGGAAGGTGTGGCGGCCTTTGAGCGCATCACTGAAGAACTCAAGGCGATTATGGAAGAAAAAGGCTATGAAAGTCTGGACGATTTCCGAGGGAAACTGAAATATATTGAAGACTAAATTGTCAAAGCAAGCATGTTATTGGGTGGGATGAGTTTATTTTCCTGCCCTTTTCTTATGATTTCTAGGAATCTCCTAATCAAAATTCTATAAAAGTTCACTATTTTATGAGAAAATAGACACAAAGAAATGAGGTGTTTTTATGGCAGAAATTTATCTAGCAGGCGGTTGTTTCTGGGGCTTAGAAGAATATTTTTCTCGGATTGAGGGTGTTGAGGAGACGACAGTAGGCTATGCCAATGGCCAAGTGGAATCCACTAATTATCAACTGATACACCAGACCGACCATGCGGAAACGGTGCAAGTAGCCTATGATGAAAAGCGGCTTAGTCTGCGGGAGCTCCTGCTCTATTATTTCCGGGTTATTGATCCTCTGTCAGTCAACAAGCAGGGAAATGATGTGGGACGCCAGTATCGGACTGGCGTTTACTACGTCCGTGAAGCGGATCGGTCCATTATCGAGCAGGTTTTTGCGGAGCAGGAGGAGCAGCTTGGACAAAAGTTAGCTGTAGAGTTAGAACCTCTGAAGCATTATATCTTAGCTGAGGACTACCATCAGAACTATCTCAAGAAAAATCCGACTGGCTATTGCCACATCAATGTCAATGATGTTACACAGCCTTTGGTGGATGTTGGTCGCTATCCCAAACTTAGCCAGCAGCAGCTGAAAGACAAGCTGACCGAAGAGCAGTATCAGGTGACCCAGCAGAGTGCGACGGAGCACCCCTTCCAGAATGCCTACAATGCTACTTTTGACGCAGGAATCTATGTTGATGTGACAACTGGGGAGCCACTCTTTTTTGCGGCTGACAAGTTTGAGTCAGGATGCGGCTGGCCTAGCTTCGCTCGTCCTCTTGCCAAGGATGTCGTCAGGTACTATGAAGATAAGAGCCACGGTATGGAGCGGATTGAGGTGCGTAGCCGTTCTGGTAATGCCCATCTAGGCCATGTCTTTGCCGATGGGCCTCAGGAATTGGGTGGCCTGCGTTACTGCATCAACTCAGCAGCTCTGCGATTTATCCCAAAAGAGCAAATGGAAAAAGAGGGCTATGGCTATCTGCTCACATATATGAAATAAAAGGCTTTTAAGGCCTTTTTTGTGAAAATTGACAAAATTTTTTAGATAAGGGATCATGTACATACGAAAAAAGGGAGAGAAAGATGCGTGTAAAAAAATTCTTTATTATTTTAGCTATATTTATGGCGGTGCTTACTTTAATAGCTTGTCAATCTACGGCGAAAAGGACTACCAGCTCCACATCTTCTTCTATTCAAAAAGGTAAGATTACAAAGAATCCAAAATTAGACAAGGAGACCGGTTCGAGTTGCCAGACTGCATCGTCTAGTGCGACAGTTTCTGAGAGTAAGGCAACAAGTTTGCTAGATGAAGTGATGAATGGCTTGCCTCAAGATGCCCAGTCTGCCAAGACAGATAAAATTTATGCAACAGGCAATGCCAAGGTTTATTATCGTTCCTTTGAAGAAGGATTTAGCGCTCAAACGCCTGATTTCAAAGGTTATACTGAGGAGAAAGTTAGAGAAATTCTTGGTGCACCAGAGACCGTGATAAGGGATTCGAACTATATTAAAGAGACCTTTAAGCGCCAAGAGTTAGAAAACTTAAAAGCGCTCTACTAAAGCCAATATGTGACGGAAGAACAGGCGAGGGCTTTCTATGCAGGAACCGCAGATATTGCACAGGCAGTCGGCTTGGGACAAGACTATCAGTTGGACAGCGCCTATATTTTATATAGTTACAAGCAAAATAAAGTTTATCTGATTTTCTTTGAAGGAGAGTTAAAATATATCACTCCTCACCCGGACTATCTTTATTTTAAATAAAGTATCAAAATCCCTTGCACTATTTTCCTAGGCTTGTTATAATAGCTAAAATCTCTTGAAACCAAGTGTTGGGAAAGTGAGGATATGCGGATGGAGGCATACACAAATGTCAATTTGGTGACCTGCGATAGCGATTTTCATATTTATCGAGAAGGTCTGCTGGTTGTGGAGGATGAACGCATTGCCTACTGTGGTGCCTATGATGAGGCTTGGCTAGAACAATGCAGTGAGCTAGTAGATTACGAGGGAGCTTGGCTCATGCCAGGGCTGGTCAACTGCCATACACACTCGGCCATGACCTTGCTGCGTGGGATTCGTGACGACAGCAATCTACACGAATGGCTGGAGGACTATATCTGGCCAGCAGAAAGTCAATTCACGGAGGATCTAACGACCGAGGCTGTCCAGCTGGCTCTGGCTGAAATGCTGCAGTCGGGAACAACGACTTTTAACGACATGTATAATCCTCAGGGAGTGGATATTGACCGAATTTACCAGATCGTGCGGCAGTCTGGTATGCGCTGCTATTTCTCCCCAACGCTCTTTAGCTCAGAGGCGGAAACGGCAGAAGAGACTCTGACTCGTACTCGGGCTATCATTGAGGAAATTCTCTCCTATGAAGATGCAGATTTTCAGGTTATGGTGGCGCCACATTCGCCCTATGCCTGTAATGAAGAACTGCTCAGGGGCAGCCTTGAGTTAGCGCGTGAGCTGGACTTGAAGCTTCATATCCATGTGGCTGAGACTCAGGAAGAAAATAAAATCATCTTAGAACGCTACGGTAAAAGGCCTCTGGCTTTCTTGAAAGGGCTAGGCTACTTGGAGCAGTCAGCAATTTTTGCTCACGGAGTTGAGCTGAATCCGTCAGAAATTGCAGATTTAGCAGCTTCTCCAGTCAGCATCGCCCACAATCCTATCAGCAACCTCAAGCTGGCTTCCGGTGTAGCTCCAGTGACAGACTTACTAACTGCTGGTGTGACCGTTGGCCTCGCGACAGACTCTGTCGCTTCTAATAATAATCTGGACATGTTTGAGGAAGGTCGGACAGCTGCCCTTCTTCAGAAGATGCGTGCAGGTGATGCGACCCAGTTTACGATTGAGCAGGCTTTGAAGGCTTTGACTATTGAAGGAGCTAAGGCGCTGGGTTTGGAGAACAAAATCGGCAGTCTGGAAGCGGGCAAGCAAGCCGATTTCATTGCCATTCAACCCAAGGGACGACTTCACCTCTATCCTTTGGAAAATATGCTATCGCACCTAGTATACGCCGTTAAGGGTAGTGATGTTCAGGATGTCTACATTGCTGGGCAGCAGGTCGTTCAGGATGGACAAGTGCTGACGGTTGATCTAGAAAGTTTTGTATAAGTGTGAAAGTTTAAAATGGAAGCAAGGAATAGGCCTAGCTTCCATTTGTTTTAAAATTCAACAAAACAATTAGAAATCGCTTGCAATTTCAAAAAATTATGCTATACTTAGTTCATGGATTGTTACTGGTCAGGCAGGCAAAACCTAAGCAAATACAAGATATGAAGCAAAATCTTGCTTTCTATTTGGTATGTGTTTAGGTTTTTTTGTTACCTATTTTCCGGGAATAGGGGGCAAACTGACGACCTAAAAAATACAAGGAGGTCCATTATGGCTAAAGACTATACAGAATTAGCTCAGGATATTGTTGCTCATGTGGGCGGCAAAGACAATATTACCAAACTGGTACACTGTGTGACGCGCTTGCGCTTCTCTTTGAAGGATGAATCCAAAGCTGACACAGACTATTTGATGAAACGGGACGGCGTCGTAACGGTTGTGAAGGCTGGTGGCCAATACCAAGTCGTTATCGGAAATCATGTACCAGATGTCTACGACACTGTGCTCAAAGTCGTTGGAATTGCTGGCGAAGGCAGTGTTGATGCAGATGACGATGTAGTAGAAGGGAATCTTTTTGACCGCTTCATTGCCCTCGTATCTGGGCTCTTCCAACCAATGTTGGGTACCTTGTCAGCGGCCGGTATGATTAAAGGTGTAGTAGCCATTATGGCAGCTCTTGGTGTGCCTGCTACAGATGGCGCTTATGTTGTGCTCAATGCAGCTGGAGATGGACTTTTCCAATTCTTGCCTTTGATTTTGGCGATTACAGCTGCTAAACGTTTCAAGATGAACCAGTTCACATCTTTGGCTATCGGTTTTGCTTTGGTTTATCCAAATATCGCAGCAAGTTTTGCAGGAGAACAGCCGCTTTATACGCTTTTTGCAGGCACACCGATTGAGTCTCCGATTTTCTCAACTTTCTTCGGTCTTCCGATTATCTTCCCGGCATCTAGCTATCTGTCAACGGTACTGCCAGTGATTGCAGCTGTTTGGGCAGGCGCTAAGATTGAAAAAGGCTTCAAAAAAATCATCCCAGATGTTGTAAAAGTCTTTATTGTGCCGTTCTTTACGCTGCTCATTACAGTCCCATTAGCCTTTCTGGTCATCGGTCCGGTTATGAGCTGGGCGTCTGATTTGGTAGGTGCTCTCTTTACAGGTATTTATGACTTTAGTCCGGTGCTATACGGCATTGTATTAGGGGCTGCTTGGCAGGTTCTGGTTATGTTTGGCCTTCACTGGGGCTTGGTTCCACTGGCAATCTTGGAACTGCAAAAAGGCCCAGGTGTCATCCTTGTTGCCACTATTGCAATCTGTTTTGCTCAGGCAGGTGCCCTGCTCAATATCATGATGCGTACTAAGGAAGATAAGGTCCGTCAACTCTCTATTCCAGCTTTCATCTCAGCTCTCTTTGGTGTGACAGAGCCAGCTATTTATGGTATTACCCTTCCTATGCGCTTACCATTCATCATGACCTGTATTTCAGGAGCGTTGACTGGTGCTTATCTGGCTTTCTTTGATGTGAAAATGCAGGTTATGGGCGGTATGGGACTTTTTGCCATTCCATCCTTTATTGAAGCTGGCAATAGCATGACCTTGATTCACTTCCTCATTGCCATTGTGGCAAACTTTGTGCTAGGTTTTGTCCTGACTCAGCTGGTCAAGATTCCAAATCTTTTTGGAGAAGCTGCTCCGGAACCTCAGGATGTTGAAAAAAAAGACTTTGCGACTGAAGTAAGTGAACAAGCTATTAGCAGCCCTCTTGCGGGAACTGTTGTAGCTCTGGAAGACACTCCAGATGCTGTCTTTGCTAGTGGAGCTATGGGTCAGGGTGTAGCTGTTGAGCCAAGTGTCGGCGAGGTGGTAGCACCAGCTGATGGGGTCATTCGTCTGCTCTTCCCAACCAACCATGCTATTGGTCTCGCGACAGATGATGGAGCTGATTTGCTCATCCACGTGGGTATGGATACCGTCGCCTTGGAAGGTCAAGGTTTCACAGCTCATGTTACCCAAGGTTCTAAGGTCAAAAAAGGCCAGCTGCTGCTCAGCTTTGATATCGAAGCGATCAAAGAAGCTGGCTATCCAGTGACAACTCCGATTATTGTGACCAATACAGCTGACTATGCTAAAGTTGATGTGGTGGCTGAAGGCCAGATTGAGGTTGGCACTCAATTGCTGGAATTGCATAGATAATGTTTAAATCAAACGAGTAGTGGCAAATTGAACCATTACTCGTTTTTAATTTCCATTGGAGGCTTATTTTATGATAAAATATAAGTAAAAAGGAGGCTGACAAAAATGGAGAAAAGAACTGAAAAAAGAAAAAAATCTGCGAGAAGTAACCGTGGCTTTATCCTTGCTCTGCTGGGAACGGTGTTGGTATCAGCGAGTGCTATTTTATTCTTTCAAAATATGATAGGAATGAATAAACAGAGCGATAGGAATACTGCTAAAAATGAGCCAAATTCCTCTTCGATAGCAGGGCAAAAGACGGACTCAAAAAGCGTTCGTATTATGGCTAATGGGGATCTTTTATATCATGACGGCCTCTATATGAGCGCTCAAAAGGAAGATGGGAGCTATGATTTTTCGGAAAATTACCAGTATGTCAAGGAATGGCTCCATCAGGGAGACTTGGTTTTGGGGGATTTTGAAGGGACCATTCGGCCGGACTATCCTTTAGGGGGCTATCCGCTTTTCAACGCTCCAGAAGCCGTTGTTTCAGCCATCAAAGATGCTGGTTATCAAGTAGTAGATCTGGCCCACAATCATATCTTGGATTCTGGTCTCGAAGGAGTGTTCACAACTGTCAAGGCTTTTGAAAATCAAGGAATTACTCCAGTTGGTGTCTACACTCATGAAGACCGTGCCAAATCTCCGCTCCTCATCAAAGAAGTAAAAGGCATCAAGATTGCTATTCTGGCCTATTCCTATGGTTTTAACGGCTTGGAGTCCAATCTTAGCCAGGAGGAGATTGATAAGCATCTGTCAACTTTTGATGAGGAGAAGATGAAGGCTGAGATTGAGCGGGCAGAAAAAGAAGCGGATATTACGGTAGTCATGCCGCAGACGGGAGTCGAGTATCAGCTGGAGCCGAATGAGGAACAGGTAAACCTTTATCACAAAATGGTGGACTGGGGAGCGGACATCATTTTTGGTGGGCACCCGCACGTGGTCCAACCCTCCGAAGTCCTTGAAAAAGATGGCCAGAAGAAGTTGATTATCTACTCCATGGGGAATTTTATCTCTAACCAGCGGATTGAAACCATGGCTGGTGTGGAGACTGCCCAATGGACGGAGCGTGGCGTGCTGATGGATGTCACCATTGAAAAGACGGACAAGGGGACGATTATCAAAACAGCTCAGGCGCATCCAAGCTGGGTTAGTCGTGTGGAAAAGGGAACTTACTCACCAGAAGGATACCCGCTTTACACTTATCAAACCCTTATCTTAGAAGATTTCATTGAGGGCGGAAAATATCGGGATCAGCTAGATCAGGCAACCAAAGATCGGATTGACACAGCTTATCAAGAAATGAATGAGCATGTACATCTGAACTGGGAATAACCTAGCAAAGACTCTGGAGTGACATAGCTGCTGAAAAGTAAAACTCAAAAAAATCCAATAAACCAAAAACGAATGCTTCACTTCTTCAGATGTTGATGGAAGAAGGAACATTCGTTTTTGGTTAAAAAATCATGATTCAATTCTGTTTTCTAATGCAGACTGTTTAAGCAAACTTAGCAATCTCATTTTTTCCGATATTGACTGGGGGTCATTTGGTAGTATTTTTTAAATTGACGATTGAAATTGGAGAGGTTGTTAAAGCCAGACTGACTGGAGATTTCCAGAACTGACAGAGTGGAGTGCTGGAGGAGTTCGGCAGCCTTGCGCAGGCGAAATTGAATCAGATATTCAATGCAGGAAACGCCCAAATGTTTTTTGAAGAAATTCATGAAGTGCGTGGGACTGTAGCCGCAGATGCCAGACAGCTGATCAATAGTGAGCTCTTCCTGATAATGCTCATTGATGTAGTCAATGATGGAGCGGATTTTCTCCTCCTTGCGATAGCCCTCAGCAGACAGCTCCTTGGAGACGATATAGTCGTTCTCAAAGAGCAGGTGAAAAAGCTGGTTGAGCTGGGCCTTGAGCTGAAATTCATAGTATTTCTTTTGGAAATAGCCCGTTTCCATGGTGTCCAGCAGACATTTGCGAATTTGCTCATAGGCTTGGTCACTAGGCTTGATCACATGGACAAAGTCTAGCTGGCCATTGTAGAGAGGCTGTAGGTAGTGAATGCTGGCATGATCCATAGCTGAATAGCCCATCAAATCCAAGTGAAAGTTAATCGCATCCATATAATGCCGCTGATTGTCAATCGGGTGGATCGAATGGAGAGCATTGGGACGAATCAGGATAATATCACCTTTTTGACTATTGAAATAATGATAGTCAATGTGAAATTGGGCGCTTCCTTCGTGGACATAAATAATCTCAACATCTGTATGCCAATGGAAAAGAATATCAGGATGGCCGTTTTCAGTAATTGTCCGTGTCAGAGAGTACGGAGTGCCTTGGTTTTTATAGACGGTATTTTTATGCAGTTGCCCTAAATCAATCATGTCATCACTCTTTCGTGGAATAGTATCATTTTTTAAGATGATTGTGTTGGAAAATATATTTGACAACTATTATAATATAATTAGAATAAAAACGAAAGTAGGAAAATGCAAATGGGTAAATTTCCAGAAAATTTTCTTTGGGGCGGAGCGACAGCAGCCAACCAGTATGAAGGAGCCTACAATGTTGATGGGAAGGGACTGTCCGTTCAAGATGTGACTCCGAAAGGTGGCGTGCCAGCTAAGGCTGGTGACCACGATCCTTTGATTACAGAGCAGCCTACACCGGACAATCTTAAGCTGGAAGGGATTGATTTCTACCACCGCTACAAGGAGGATATTGCCCTCTTTGCGGAAATGGGCTTCAAAGTTTACCGGACTTCTATTGCCTGGTCTCGAATTTTCCCAAATGGGGATGAGCTGGAGCCAAATGAAGCCGGCCTGCAATTCTACGACGATCTTTTTGATGAGCTGGCTAAGTATGACATTGAGCCACTGATTACCTTGTCTCACTATGAAACGCCGCTGCACTTGGCGCGTCAGTACAATGGCTGGGCTAACCGCGATTTGATTGATTTTTATGAGCGTTATGTTCGCACGGTCTTTACCCGCTACAAGGACAAGGTCAAGTATTGGCTGACCTTTAATGAAATCAACTCAGTCCTTCATGCACCCTTTATGAGCGGAGGAATTGCGACTCCGTTTGATGAGCTGTCCAAGCAGGATCTTTACCAAGCGGTTCATCATGAGCTGGTGGCTTCTGCTCTAGCGACTAAGATCGGTCATGAAATCAATCCGGATTTCAAGATTGGCTGTATGGTTTTGGCTATGCCGGCCTATCCCATGACACCCAAGCCAGAAGATGTGCTGGCAGCGCGCGAATTTGAAAATCAAAACTATCTCTTCTCTGATATCCATGCGCGTGGAAAATATCCAGCCTATATCAATCGTTTCTTCAAGGAGAATGGGATTGAGATTCAGTTTGCGCCGGGCGACAAAGAGCTTTTGGCTGAAAATACTGTAGACTTTATTTCCTTCTCCTACTACATGAGTGTGGTTGCGGCCCATGATCCGGAAAATTATTCTTCTGGCCGAGGCAATCTTCTAGGCGGCATCATGAATCCTCATCTGGCTAGCTCAGAATGGGGCTGGCAGATTGACCCAGTCGGTCTGCGCTTGGTGCTAAATAGCTTTTATGATCGCTATCAGCTACCTCTCTTCATCGTGGAAAACGGCCTTGGAGCCAAGGATGTCTTGGTGGATGGTCCAAATGGCCCAACGGTTGAAGATGACTACCGCATTGATTATCTCAAACAGCATTTGCAGCAGGTGGGAGAAGCGTTGGAAGATGGCGTAGAATTGCTAGGTTACACAACTTGGGGCTGTATTGACCTGGTATCTGCCTCTACGGCGGAAATGAGCAAGCGCTATGGCTTTATCTACGTTGACCGCAATGATGACGGCACTGGTAGTCTAGCTCGTTACAAGAAAAAATCCTTTGACTGGTACAAAGAAGTCATCGCAAGCAACGGAGGCAACCTCTATGAAGATTGAACATGCAGCCCTTTATGTCCGTGATTTGGAAGCGGCTCGACACTTTTTTGAAACTTATTTTGCAGCTAAGAGCAATGCCCTTTACCATAACCAGAGAACAGGCTTTCAGTCCTATTTTCTGACCTTTGACGAAGGAGCGCGCTTGGAAATTATGACGCGGGATGAGGATTTGACAGATGGCAGCCATGACCTGCTTTTCACAGGTTACCACCATCTGGCCTTCAGCCTGGGCAGTCCTGAGGCGGTAGACCAACTGACAGTCCGTTTGGAAAAAGGTGGTTATCCTGTTCTGAGCGGCCCTAGAGTGACAGGTGATGGTTATTATGAAAGTTGTATCCAAGCTTTTGAAGGCAACCAAATTGAACTGACAGTTTGAAACATAACAGCTGTGAGTTCTGTTTCTAATTAGAGCTCCTTATAAAATAAACCTTGTCTAGTGACTAGGTTTGGATTGAAGAAATTATTCTAACGAATGTCTCTTCAATCTTTTTTGTTTTCTAGTCAGGGGCTGGGCAACCTGATTTCCTATTATCAAAATAGCTTCGTATGGCTTTATTTTCAACTTTCTAAGTAGTATAATAAAGTCTAAACAAAGCAAAAAAGGCAGACTGGCTTAGTAATTAAAAATTATTGGATGGGCAAATGAGCTGGAGGATGGTGAATTACCAAGGATTTTCTTGCAGCTCAATAGTCTAAATAAGAGAAGCTGACGCATGAAACAGCCCATAAAGTTTAAAGGATTATGACAGAAAGAGCAAGACTTGCTTGAGGTGAAAATATGACCATTAAAATGATTGCTACAGATATGGACGGCACGCTTTTGGATGCGAGAGGGGAGCTGGACTTGCCGCGTCTAACAGCTGTTTTGGATCAGCTGGAGGAGCGAGACATCAAGTTTGTCGTTGCAACAGGCAATGAAATCCAACGAATGCGTCTATTATTGGGGGATTTGACAGATCGTATGACCCTGATTGTAGCCAATGGAGCCAGAATCTTTGAAAAAAATGAAATGATGCTGGGGACCTTCTGGCAGACTGATTTGATTGCGGACACACTGGATTATTTCCATGGCCGAGAACGAGATGTTCATTTAGTTGTGACATCTACAAAGGGCGGTTTTGTTCAGGAGGGCACAGATTTCCCTATGATAAACAAGGTTATGACAGATGAGATGGCTCGTCATTTTTATAAACAGATGAATTTCATGCCCAGTCTGCAAAGTCACCATTTTGAAGAAGTGCTGAAGATGAGTATTATGGTAGATGAAGCGAAAGTAACAGAAATCACGCAACGAATCAACAAAGACTTCTCTGGACGATTGAGTGCGGTGACCAGTGGTTACGGCGCGATTGATATTGTCCAAGAAGGCGTCCATAAGGCTTGGGGAATTCGTCAGCTGATGGATCAGTGGCAAATCGGAAGCAAGGAGATTATGGCTTTTGGAGACAGCGAAAATGATTTGGAAATGCTGGAATTGGCGGATTTCTCCTACGCCATGGCAAATGGAGACGAGAAGATTAAGCGCATTGCCAGTCGCTTGGCACCAGCCAATACAGAAGCTGGGGTTTTGCAGGTTATTGAGCATTACTTAGAAAAAGGAGTTTAAATGGCAGTTCAACTATTAGAACAGTGGCTCTTAAATGAGCAGGCAAAGATTCAGAAAAATTATCGGGACTTGAATCAGCTTGCGGTAAAAGAGCCAGCGATTATTTTTATCGGTGATTCGATTGTGGAATATTTCCCGCTGCACGAGTTGCTGCAAAGTCCCCAAACGCTGCTCAACCGAGGGATTCGTGGCTATAAAACAGACCAACTGCTTGAACATCTAGATGCCCATCTCTTTGGGCAGGCTCTGGATAAGGTCTTTCTCCTGATTGGAACCAATGATCTCGGTAAGGAAGTGCCTCAAGAAGAGACCTTAGCTAACTTGGAGGACATTATTCAAAGTTTGGCAAGGGACTATCCTTTGACCCAGCTCCAGCTTTTGTCGGTTCTGCCTGTAAATGAGAAGGAACAGTACAAAGGGACGGTTTACATCCGGACGAACGAGAAGATTCGAGCTCTCAATCGTGCTTACCGAGACCTAGCAAGTATCTATACGAATGTCCAGTTTATCGACCTTTATGATACTTTCTTGGATGAAAGTGGCCAATTGCGCGAGGAATTTACCACAGATGGCTTGCATTTGACCATCGCCGGCTATGCAAGGCTATCAAAAGCTCTCCAACCTTATCTCTAAGTGCTCTTAGGAAAAAAGATTTTCATATTAGCAAGAAAAAACGCTCCAGTCTGAATGAAGATTGGGGCGTTTTAGATACCTATATAAAAAGCGTGCTAAATGTTACAAAAAGATTACAAACATTACAGTTGTATGTTGACGAGTGGTTTTGAAAGGTATAAAATATAAGTGAAGATTCATTAGAAAGCAGGATAGGATTATGAAACACAGGATGTTTGGTCGCGAACTACAACGCTTCTCCATACGGAAATATTCATTTGGCGCAGCTTCCGTTTTGATTGGTTGTATCCTCTTTATGACGGGGCGGCCTGCATTTGCAGATAGTCTGGCTGCTAATCCAGTAGAAATAGCAAATCAGAACCTTGATAGCATGAAAGAAGAGGCAACCAACCAACTCACAGTAACTCAAGCTGTGACAGAGCAAAAAGAAGAAGTAGTCGCAACAGAAAAAGAAAAGTCTGAATCGTCAGTTTCAACTTCAGATTTACCGATGCAAGCAGAAAATCCTTCCACAATGAGCGAAGGTGCAGCGGACACATCAACTCCATCTGCTAGATCGGAGACTGAAGCAGCAAGAGCAGCGGACGAAAAAGAAAGCGGCCCTGTTGCGGTTGATACGACTGTTCGTATGGCTGCGGCTGCAGGAACTACAAGTAGTGAAGAACAGCAGATACCGAAGCAAACCTTGCCAAGTCAAGGACAGTATACCTATACAAAACGGACAGAAGTAAAAAATGAGCCTAAAGCGACTGCACCGACTCAATTCTATGTAAATGCTGGAGATAAGGTGTTTTATGACAGAGTTTTGACTACGGATGGTTACCAATGGATTAGTTACAAATCTTACAGTGGTATTCGGCGCTATGCTGCGATTGAAAAATTAAGTCAAGCAGAGCCTCAGAATCCTATAATCGATACTCCCCAAGGCACCCTCGCTATTACAAATGTAGATTCAAATGCTGGTAGCTTCGATGTGCATGTAACCAATATCTCAGCTCCTAAGCCCATCAAAAAAGTAGCCCTGCCCACTTGGTCCAGCGTTAATGGGCAGGACGATATCATCTGGTATGATGCTAAAAAACAAGTGGATGGGAGCTATAAGATCAGCGTTGCTGCCCGTGACCATAAGTATTCCACAGGCGAGTACAATATCCACCTTTATTATCTACTGGCAGACAATCAGCTGGTCGGCGTAGGCGGTACCCAAACAACTGTCACCATCGGCAAACCGCAAGGAAAACTGGATATCACCAATAATAATCCAGACACAGGGAGCTTTGATGTCGTCGTCTCAGAAGTCTCAAATCCTTATGGTGTCAAGGAGGTTAAGCTCCCAACCTGGTCTAATGATAAAGGTCAAGATGATCTGGTCTGGTACACAGCAACCAAGCAGGCTGACGGCACTTACAGGGCTCGCATTCAGGCTCGCGATCACAAATATTCTCTGGGAGACTATACAGTTCATCTTTATTATGTCCAAGATGACGGCCAATTAGTCGGTGTGGGTGGCACCCAGTTCAGTCTGGCCGCTAAGCCCAAAGGAACTTTGAAAATCGAGAACAATAATCCCGATACAGGTAGCTTTGATGTGATTGTTTCTGGAGTATCTAGTCCTTTTGGAGTCAAGAGTGTGCATCTCCCAACCTGGTCTAATGACAAAGGTCAAGATGATCTGGTCTGGTACACAGCAACCAAGCAGGCTGACGGCACTTACAAAGCTAGTATTCAAGCCCGCAATCATAAGCTGTCCACTGGTGAGTATCATGTCCATCTCTATTATGTTCAGGATAATGGCCAGCTGATTGGAGTCGGTGGAACAACGACGACCGTTTCTATCGCTAAACCAAAGGGAACCCTGACGATTAAAAACAACAATCCCGCAACAGGCACTTTTGAAGTTTTAGTCAGTGGGGTGAGCAGTCCGGAGGGAGTTCGTGAGGTTCTTCTTCCGACCTGGTCTAGTGCCGAGGGTCAGGATGATCTTATCTGGTATCGGGGTGTTCGTCAGGCTGATGGTGTTTACAAACTGACGGTCAAGGCTAGCGATCATAAGTATTCTACCGGCGAGTACAATGTCCACCTCTATTATGTAGGAGATAACGGCAAGCTGATTGGTGTGGGCGGCACCAAGACGACAGTTTCTCTGGCAGCTCCAAAGGGCAAGTTGACCATCCAGAACAACAATCAACAGACGGGCACTTTTGAAGTGGTGGTTTCTGAAGTCGAGAATGGCTATGGCATAAAGGAAGTAAAACTTCCGACCTGGTCTAGTGCCAAGGGTCAGGACGATCTTATCTGGTACACAGCGGCTAAGCAAGCCGACGGCACCTACAAGGCACAGGTCAATCTACGCGACCACAAGTATTCCACAGGTGAATACAACATCCACCTCTACTATGTCCAGAATGATAGTCGTATGGTCGGCGTTGGTGGCACCAAGACGACAGCAAATATAGATGCAGCCTTTATAAAGAAAGTTCGCTACAATGGATCTTATTACTATGTTCAGGGTAAATATAATGAGATTGTCATTGCAAATAAAAAACATCCACTAGCTTCAAACTATAATCCTGGTGAAAATCCAACTGCCAAGGAAGCCTTTGTCCGTCTGAGAAACGATATGATAGCGCAAGGTTATAATGTTGGCTATGGCTACAGCGGCTTCAGATCTTATGACTACCAAAGAAACTTGTACCAGCATTATGTAAATACGGATGGTCAAGCCGCAGCGGACCGCTATTCTGCCCGTCCTGGCTATAGTGAGCACCAAACAGGTCTCGTTTTTGACTTGACAGATAAGTCTGGCAATCTGTTGGAAGATACCGCAGCAAGCACTTGGCTAAAAAATAATGCCCATCGATATGGCTTTGTCGTTCGCTATCAGCCTGGCAAGGAAGCTTCGACAGGCTATATGCCTGAAGCTTGGCATATTCGCTATATTGGTCAAGAAGCTCCAGACATTTATCGTTCTGGTTTAAGTTTGGAAGAATATTATGGCTTTGAAGGTGGAGATTATGCGACGGCTCCGTCAAATTCATCCCAAAGCAAGCCAAGTCTTCCTGCTCAGGGAACTTACTATTTCACTAAACGCTCCTCTATCAAGGCAGAACCCAAGCAGTCCAGTCCAGAATTGGCTTATTACACAGCTGGGGAATCGGTTCATTACGATCGAGTCCTTGATGCGGATGGTATGAGATGGATTTCCTATCTCTCTTATGGCGGAAACAGGCGGTATATTTCCATCGGTTAATCCAGATATTTCAAAACGAGTGTGATTTTGTTGTCACACTCGTTTTTCTATATTCTTTAGACGCTCATGGCTGCCTTATTCTAACCATTGGATAAAGGCAGTTTTATCTTGGTTATTGTATCCGGCGTGTTTATAAAAATTCCAAGTGCTTTCTTGCTTGGAGCTCGTTAGTAGCATCATTTTGTAGCAATTTGCTTCAGTCGCTATTTTCTTAGCAAAATCAAGACATTCACTAGCATAGCCTCTGCCTCTAAAATCGTGATGGGTGACGACATTTTCTATCAAGGCATAGGGACGTAGCCCTCTTGTGAGATTAGGTATCACGACACAAATACAAGAGGAAACAATTCTCTCATCAACTATCTTGACAATAATATGATGATCTGGATCGTCTATCATCCGTTGCCACACTTTTTGTAAAGCAGGATTCTTTTCTGGGATGGCAGTCTCGTGCAGGGAGAGGTATAAATGTAGTAATTCTTCCAATTCATTTGGAGTCGCTTCTCTTAGCATATTTTCACCTATGATTTCATGATTTCTTCAGGTTTTCTAGCGCTATTATAACATTTTTTACAAGCAAATTTCTAGCTTGTTCTGGCTAGCACTATTATTTTAAAGCGCGGAAGTGCTGCAGCTAATGTCCATTTTAAGCCTTTTCTGAAATCTATTATAAAATACATTAGAAAAATCAGAAAAATCTTATTTTTGTTATGTAATAGTTATCAAGCTTTATTGAGCATATTCTTATACAGGAGGGTCAAAAGATGATAAATTGATATAGTAAGATTTGTTGAAACGTTTTCATTATATTGTCTGAAAGTTTTCAACGAATCATTAAAATTTTTGAAGGAGAGTTATCATGACTCAAGGAAAAATTACTGCATCTGCAGCAATGCTCAACGTATTGAAAACATGGGGTGTAGACACCATCTACGGTATCCCATCAGGAACACTCAGCTCACTCATGGATGCTTTGGCTGAAGACAAAGATATCCGTTTCTTGCAAGTTCGCCACGAAGAAACAGGCGCTCTTGCTGCGGTTATGCAAGCTAAATTCGGCGGCTCAATCGGGGTTGCAGTAGGTTCAGGTGGTCCAGGTGCGACTCACTTGATTAATGGTGTTTACGATGCAGCTATGGACAACACTCCATTCCTTGCTATCCTTGGATCACGTCCAGTCAACGAACTCAACATGGATGCCTTCCAAGAGCTCAACCAAAACCCAATGTACCACGGAGTGGCTGTATACAACAAACGTGTAGCTTACGCAGAGCAATTGCCAAAAGTTATTGACGAAGCTTGCCGTGCTGCTGTATCTAAAAAAGGTCCAGCTGTTGTTGAAATTCCAGTAAACTTCGGTTTCCAAGAAATCGACGAAAACTCTTACTACGGTTCAGGTTCTTACGAGCGTTCATTCATCGCTCCTGCTTTGAACGAAGTTGAAATCAATAAAGCTGTTGAAATCTTGAACAATGCTGAACGCCCAGTTATCTACGCTGGTTACGGTGGTGTTAAAGCTGGTGAAGTGATTACTGAATTGTCACGTAAAATCAAAGCACCAATCATCACAACTGGTAAAAACTTTGAAGCTTTCGAATGGAACTACGAAGGGTTGACAGGTTCTGCTTACCGTGTTGGTTGGAAACCAGCCAACGAAGTGGTCTTCGAAGCAGACACAGTTCTTTTCCTTGGTTCAAACTTCCCGTTTGCTGAAGTTTACGAAGCCTTCAAGAATACTGAAAAATTCATCCAAGTGGATATCGACCCTTACAAACTTGGTAAACGCCATGCCCTTGACGCTTCTATCCTTGGTGATGCAGGTCAAGCAGCTAAAGCAATCCTTGACAAAGTAAACCCAGTTGAGTCTACTCCATGGTGGCGTGCAAACGTTAAGAACAACCAAAACTGGCGCGATTACATGAACAAACTTGAAGGTAAAACTGAGGGTGAATTGCAGTTGTACCAAGTTTACAATGCCATTAACAAATATGCTGACCAAGATGCTATTTACTCAATCGACGTAGGTAACTCTACTCAAACATCAACTCGTCACCTTCACATGACACCTAAGAACATGTGGCGTACATCTCCACTCTTTGCGACAATGGGGATCGCCCTTCCTGGTGGTATTGCTGCTAAGAAAGACAACCCAGACCGCCAAGTATGGAACATCATGGGTGACGGTGCATTCAATATGTGCTACCCAGACGTCATTACAAACGTTCAATATGACCTTCCAGTTATCAACCTTGTCTTCTCAAATGCTGAGTATGCTTTCATCAAGAACAAATACGAAGATACCAACAAACACTTGTTTGGTGTTGACTTCCCTAACGCTGACTACGCGAAAATCGCAGAAGCACAAGGTGCTGTTGGATTTACAGTAGACCGCATCGAAGAGATCGACGCAGTTGTTGCTGAAGCTGTGAAACTCAACAAAGAAGGTAAAACGATTGTCATCGATGCTCGCATCACGCAACACCGTCCGCTTCCAGTAGAAGTACTTGAATTGGATCCAAAACTTCATTCAGAAGAAGCCATCAAAGCCTTCAAGGAAAAATATGAAGCAGAAGAACTCGTACCATTCCGCCTCTTCTTGGAAGAAGAAGGGTTGCAATCACGCGCAATCAAATAATTCTTCTCGTCGAAAATCAAATTTTAAATTTGTAGACCTCATTCTGAGGTTTACTTCCGACGATTCCATCATTGAAACCTTAATTTTCAATGATGGAATCTAGTGCGGAGCCTAGAAAAAGTCCCAAAGGATTTTTCGTAGTTTGATGAGCAAAGATTTGCCATCAAACTTGGTTCCGCCTTGTTTATTCTTTGATTTTCTTAGAGTAGAAGTTAAAAAGATCGGAGTAATCCGGTCTTTTTTGTCTTCTTACTTATCACAAGATTGTGATAGTTTACATCTTCATAACAAAGCGATAAAAACACTTGATTGTTTTGGTCTATCATTATAAAATATAACACGAAAAAACGAAAGAGGTTTTGGAAATGACTGAAAATCAAATGAAAATACTAGGTTGGGTTGCAACCTTTATGTCCGTGATGATGTATGTGTCTTATTTTCCACAAATCATGAATAATCTAGCTGGGCAAAAAGGAAACTTCATTCAACCACTTGTTGCGGCTATTAACTGTAGCCTCTGGGTCTACTACGGCCTTTTCAAGCAAGAAAGAGACATTCCGCTTGCAGCAGCAAATGCACCAGGGATCATTTTTGGGCTAGTAACTGCAATTACTGCCTTGATTTAAAATAAAAGGAATAGGAGGAGACTGTTTTTTTCAGTCTTCTTTTTTTCTTTTTCTCAGTTTGCAGAAAAATCTTGTTTGATGTCTGGGCTCATTGGAGAAAAGATGAGTTTATTTTAAAGAGCTGGAGAAAGAATCAGAGTGAAAATAAGTTGGTAAAAACTAGAATAGTATCACTATTTCGCAGTATTTCACAAGTAAAGGTCTTGAGATTGCGGTATAATATAAGTAAATGAACAATCAAAATAAGAAAGTGAGTAGAGATATGACTGAAAAACTGACTTTTCCTGATGGTTTCTTGTGGGGCGGAGCGACAGCTGCCAACCAGTGCGAGGGCGCTTATGATGCGGATGGTCGCGGGCTGGCCAACGTAGATGTGGTGCCGATTGGTGAGGACCGTTTGGCCATCATCACGGGTAAGAAAAAGATGTTTGACTTTGAGGAAGGCTATTTCTACCCAGCCAAGGAAGCTATTGATATGTACCATCGCTTTAAGGAGGACATTGCCCTCTTTGGCGAGATGGGCTTTAAGACCTATCGTCTGTCCATTGCTTGGAGCCGGATTTTCCCGAAAGGAGATGAGTTGGAGCCCAATGAAGCTGGCCTGAAATTTTACGAAGACCTTTTTAAGGAATGCCACAAGTACGGCATTGAGCCCTTGGTGACCATTACTCACTTTGACTGTCCCATGCACTTGATTGAGCAATATGGCGGTTGGCGCAGCCGTAAGATGCTGGAATTTTACGAGCGTCTCTGCCGCACACTTTTTACTCGCTACAAGGGCTTGGTCAAGTACTGGCTGACCTTCAATGAAATTAACATGATTCTCCATGCACCATTTATGGGGGCGGGGCTCTGCTTTGAAGAAGGCGAAAATGAAGAGCAGGTCAAGTACCAAGCAGCCCATCATGAGCTGGTCGCGTCAGCCATTGCTACCAAGCTGGCCCATGAGATTGACCCGGAAAACAAGGTTGGCTGTATGCTGGCGGCGGGTCAAAATTATCCTAACACCTGCCATCCGCGTGATATATGGGCTGGTATGGAGGAAGACAGGAAAAACTATTTCTTCATCGACGTACAAGCGCGTGGTGAATATCCCAACTATGCTAAGAAAGCTTGGGAGCGCGAGGGCATCACTGTCGAAATGACAGAAGAAGACCTGCAGCTGCTCAAGGTGCATACGGTGGACTTCATTTCCTTCTCATACTACTCTAGCCGGGTGGCTTCGGGAGACCCTAAGGTCAATGAGCTGACCGAGGGCAATATCTTTGCTTCTCTGAAGAACCCTTATTTGGAAGCTTCTGAGTGGGGCTGGCAGATTGATCCTCTGGGCTTGCGCATTACGCTTAATACCATCTGGGATCGCTATCAAAAGCCTATGTTTATCGTGGAAAACGGTCTGGGTGCAGTGGATACTCCGGATGAAAATGGCTATGTGGCTGATGATTACCGGATTGACTATCTGACGGCCCATGTCAAGGCCATGCGGCAAGCCATCAATGAGGACGGTGTGGTGCTGTGGGGCTACACGACTTGGGGCTGTATCGACCTAGTATCCGCTGGCACTGGTGAGATGAAGAAGCGCTATGGCTTTATCTATGTGGATCGAGATAATGAAGGAAAGGGAACACTCAAGCGCTCCAAGAAGAAATCCTTTGACTGGTACAAGGAAGTCATCGCGACGAATGGCGCATCTGTGAAATAACATCAAGATCCAACGTTTACTGCGTTGGATTTTCTTTTGCATCGTTTATATTTGATTGACTTGCTGGCTCATCCTTGCTACACTAGTTTTATCAAGCTATTGGAGAATGATGATGGCCAATCTTTTACTAATTGAAGACAACAATGATATTCATGAGATTTTGAAAAATCTCTTTACGCAGGAGCATGTCGTGTTTTCAGCTTATTCTGGGACCGAGGGACTGCGGATTTTTGCGGAAGAAGAGATTCATCTGGTTCTGCTAGATATTATGCTGCCGGGAAAAAATGGCGATGAGGTGCTAAGGGAAATTCGCAAGACCAGTCAGGTGCCGGTGGTCATGTTAACAGCTCTGAGCGAAAAGAGTCTCGTGAGCCAGTATCTGCTGGACGGCGCCAATGACTACATTGTCAAGCCTTTTAATCTAGACGAAGTGGTGGCGCGTGTCACTGTCCAACTGCGAGGCAGTCAGCAGTCCCAGTCTAAGCCTGCTGGGGAGACATTGATCAAAAACATTCGCCTTCTGCCAGATACCTTTGAAATTGCTTCTGGGGACCAGTCCATGCGGCTGGGGAAAAGGGAATTTCAGATCTTCCAGACCTTGCTGGCTCATCCTAAAAAGATTTTTACCAAGGAGGAGCTGTATGAGTCGGTCTGGGAGGAGACCTATCTGCCAGGCGATAATACGCTCAATGCCCATCTCAGCAATCTTCGTAAGAAATTAGCGCAGCTGGATAGTTCGACAGACTATATCGAGACCATTTGGGGTCTGGGCGTGCGGCTCAAGGAGGATTAGCTATGTGGTTGATTTTAGCCTTCGTGCTCATACTCTTCTTGTCAATCATGCTGGTTCGTTATCATCTGACGATTCGTAGTCTGACCAGCCAGATTCGTGACAAACGTCGTACAGGAAGTCAGCTTCGCTTGACCTTGAGAGATCAATCTCCGAGCCTAGTGGCTCTGACTGACGAGGTGGAGCAGCTTTTTCAGGAAATTGATAAGATGTCCTTTGTGACCCAGCAGGAAAAGAAAACCTTGGACATGGCCATCAGCAATATTGCCCACGATATTCGAACGCCACTGACCATTGCGAGTGGCTATACGCAACAGCTACTCAAAGACGCTGATAAGGAGCAGATGGATCAGCAACTGCAAAAGATTGCGGATAATCTAAGTATGGTATCCAGACGCTTGGAGGCTCTGATGGAATACCGTCGCTTGATGGAAGGAGCCATTCGACCGAAGTTGCAGCGGGTAGACCTATCCCAGCTGGTCACTCAGCAACTCTTTGCCTACTATGATGCCTTTCAACGCGCAGGGATTGATTTAGAGGTGGATTTGTCTGAAAATCTGTTGCTGGAAACGGACAGTGATATCTTTGATCGAATCGTCCAGAATATGCTCAGCAATGTCCTCAAACATGGCCGAGAAGCAGCCAGCATCAGTCTGAAAAATGAAGGGCAAAAGGTTATTTTTCAGGTCAAAAATAAGGTTCAGAAGCCTATTTTGCATCTGGATAAGCTAACCAATCGCTTCTATTCTGAAAATCTCTCCAGCAGTGAGGAATCGTCTGGACTTGGCCTTTATATCACCCAGCAGCTGGTCGAAATCTTAGGTGGTGATTTGACCATGCAATCAGAGGACGATTGGTTTGAATTGATTGTGGCCTTATAAAAAAGAATCAGCTAGTCAGAAGATTAGCTGATTGTTTGCTTTTAGAGATCTTTTTTCTTGAAAATGAGGAGGCTGTTGCCTAGGAAGAAGACTGCTATGCCAATTGCTACCAAGCTAGCTTGCAAAACAACGGCAGGATCCGCAGCCATCTCTATTCCAAATCGTAAGGTTAAATAGCGGAACAACTCTATATGGGGATAGAGTAAGACTGGAAAGGCGAGCAGGGCGCTTCCGACAAAATAGGTAATAAAGACCGCAGCAATGGAATGGCTGATATAAAGGACGAAAGACACAATACTAATCCAAGCGATGGTTATCATGAGCTGGACGAGAATAGTTATGAAAAATTGGCCAAAGAAACCTGCCGGAGCTGTCCCAATTCCATTGATAGCGCTAGCGATGATGAAGGATAGCCCTAGCAAGAGGATGAATTGGAAGATGGCGACAACAAAGGAGACCAAAGTTTTAGATAAGAAGAACTCTGTCCGTGAAATACCGTGAGCGAGGCTGTTTTTATAAAGCTTACGGGACAAGTCCACACCTAATAAGAGGCAGACGACAATGAGAGTGAAAAATATAACACTGTCAGAATTTCCAGAGAAATGGGCAAGAGCATTGATACCTGTCATTTTTATTGATGCTTTTTGAGCGACGTTTTGTCCATCCATCTCAATGGATGTTCCAAATCTGCTCGTAACCTTATAGAGGACGCCAATCAGGATATTGGCTAGTAAAACGAGCTCGGTAATCCAAAAGCCCTTGGAGTGAAAGAGACGGTAAAAGTCAGCGCGAATGGTTTGAATCATGATAGACCTCCCTGGTTTTGATCAAGTAAATCTGTAAAGAAATTTTCGAGATTTTGCCGTGCATAGTAGATTTCTTGAATGACTAAGTCAGCTATGGCTAGCTCTTTTACGATATTGTTGATGTTGTGCGAATGGGTAAAGACATGGATTTCATTTTGTGCATTGACCACCTTGATGCGGTAGCCTAATTGGTCTTGGAGCAGCTGGCTGGCTTCCTCCAAATGATCCGTTTTCAAGACGATATAATCTTCGCTTTGCTCCTCAAATTCAGCCTTGGAAATTTCCTTGATCATATGACCTTGGTCAATGATGCCAAAGCGCGTAGCGACTAGATAGAGCTCGGATAGGATATGACTAGAAATAACAAAGGTCATGCCCAGCTCTTCATTGAGCTTTTGGACAAGCTGGCGAAATTCCTTGATGCCGACAGGATCTAGTCCGTTAATAGGCTCATCTAAAATCATCAGATCTGGCTTGGATAGTAGGGCGATAGCGATGCCCAAGCGTTGCTTCATCCCGAGGGAGAAGTCACGAAATTTCTTTTTGCCAGTGTCCGTCAGGTCTACATAGTTGAGCGTTTCTTGGATGGCCTTATCGGCATTAGGAATCTGACGCAGTTTGCAGTAGTAGCTGAGATTTTCGTAGGCGGTCAAGTGGTTGTGGGCAACGGGCGTTTCAATGACCGAGCCGACCCGCTTGAGGCCTTGTGTCCATTCGGCCTGATTGCTGGAACCAAAGAGAGACACGGTTCCGCTGCTGGCATGCATCAGCTGGGTCATGATTTTGATCAGAGTGGTTTTACCAGCCCCGTTTTTACCGATGAGACCGTAGATATCCCCTTTTTTGATGGTCAGGTTGACATCGCTCAGAGCTTGCTGCTGGCCGAACTTTTTGCTGACCCCTTGTAAAACTAAAATATTTTCCATGGTTTTACTTCTCCTTTTTGATTTATTCTTGGAAATCCTTTCCTCACTATCCAGTATATCGGACACTTATTAAGTATTCATCAAGCATTTCTAAAATATTTCTAAAATCTTGAAATAGAAATTATAATTCTTGTTTAAGCGGACTGAGGCCTATAGAAAAGAGAGTGGGACAAAAATCGGTAATTCGTTAGAATTCGATTTCGTCGTCCCACCTCCGTACAGTTGAGTAGGGCTGTAAAAGCTGATGAAATCAGCGTAGTAGAGCCCACTCAACCACTGCGTCTTGCTCGACAATCCAAAGACAATTGAGAGGCTAGGACTTTTTATACGAAAACTCAAAAGAGC